>JAFGOK010000672.1 GCA_016926535.1 Micromonosporaceae bacterium
CGAACAGCACATCGTCGACCATGGGACACCCCCGTCTGCGGTTCCGGGCTTCCTATCGACGGTGCAGCGAGGCGGGTAAAGGATCTGCGAGCACTGCGACGCTGGATCAGGCCACAGACCTTAGTCCTGACTGTAGCCATCGCCCGGATCAAGGGCCACGTGGTTCCCGCATGTCCCGGCGCGATCCAGGAACGTGCTGCCGGACCCCGGCATGATCTGTTTTCGGAGGCCGATGGAGACAGGTCGGCATTCTTGGGTATATGTACTGTCCTGCTGTGCGACCCCGGGCTCCACCGGTCGGTCACGCTGAGCTCACCGGTCGTCGAGCAGACCTTCGGCCGCGAGGTCGGCCCACAGCGGCTCGGGCGGCCGCGACCGGTACCTCGACAGCGTCTCGTCGACCTGGCCGCCGTCCCGGGCGCCGACGACCACGCCGACCACCGCCGGGTGGCGCAGCACGAAACCGATCGCGGCCTCGGGCAGCCGCACGCCGTACCGCTGGCAGACGTCGGCGATCCGGTTCGCGCGCTCGACGAGTTCCGCCGGGGCCGGGGCGTAGTCGTACCTGGCGCCCGGTACCGGCCGGTCGCGGGCGAGCAGCCCGGAGTTGTAGACCCCTGCGACGACGACGCCGACCCCCCGGCGCTCGGCCTGCTGGAGCAGGGCACGTCCCGCGCCCTGCTCCAGCAGGGTGTACCGGCCGGCGATCATGACGAGGTCGATGTCGGTCTCGGCGACGAACCGGGCCGCCATCGCGGCCTGGTTGATCCCGACGCCGACGGCACGAACGACGCCCTCGCCGCGCAGCTGGACCAGGGCCGGCACGCCCTCGTGCGCCGCCTGCTCCCAGTGGTCGTCGGGGTCGTGGAGGTAGACGATGTCGATCCGGTCGAGGCCCAGCCGGTCGAGGCTATCGACAATGGACCGGCGCACGCCGTCCGCGCTGAAGTCCCAGACTCGGCGGTGCGTCGCGGGCACCGCGAAGCCCTCGCCGTCCATGCCCGCTCCCCCGGCGGGTTCCAGCAGCCGGCCGACCTTCGTCGACACCACGTACTCGGCGCGTGGATACCGACGCAGCAGCGCGCCGAGACGCCGCTCCGACAGGCCCAACCCGTAGTGCGGCGCGGTGTCGAAGTACCGGACGCCGCCGCGCCACGCGGTCTCCAGCGCGGCGGAGGCCTGCTCGTCGGTCGTCTCCCGGTAGAGGTTGCCCATCTGCGACGTGCCGAGCCCCAACTCGGTCAGCGACAGCCCCCCGCGCGGCAGGGACCGCCGCCGCATCGGTCGGTCGCCGGTGGCCTGCACGCCCGTCACCGGCCCAGCCACCCACCGTCGACCGGCAGCACCACACCATGGACGTACGCCGCAGCGTCGGAGGCGAGAAAGACCACCGCGCCGCCGAGATCCTCGGGTGTCCCCCACCGCCCCGCCGGGATCCGGTCACTGATCGCCGAGAAGCGCACCGGGTCGGCTCGCAGCGCAGCGGTGTTGTCCGTGGCGATATATCCCGGCGCGATGGCGTTGACGTTGACGCCGGTTCCGGCCCACTCGTTCGCCAGCGCCCGGGTCAGCCCTGCGATGCCGGATTTCGCCGCCGTGTACGCGGCGATGTTGACCCCGCCCTGGAAGCTCAGCATCGACGCGGTGAACACGATCTTTCCGGAGCCACGCTCGACCATGGCTCCGCCGAGTTCGCGGGCGAGGATGAACTGTGCTGTGAGGTCCACCTCGAGGACATAGTCCCAGTCGGCGTCGGAGTACCGGACCGCGGGCGCGCGGCGGATGTCGCCCCCGTTGTTGACCAGGATGTCGACGGTGCCGTGCCGGGCACGGATCCTCGCCGCGAGGGCCGCGACCGCGGCGCGGTCGGCGAAGTCGGCGCGGTACGGCGTGAACGCGCGGCCGAGTGCCTCGACTGCCCGCTGGACGTCGCTGCCCGTGGCCTCCATCCGGGCGCTGACCCCGATGATGTCCGCGCCGGCTGCCGCGAGCGCGACGGCCATCCCCCTGCCGATGCCCCGGCGGGCGCCGGTCACCACGGCGATCCGCCCGGTGAGGTCGAACGGAGTGGTGGGCTCAGGCATCGCCGGCCGCCGCAGCGTCGTGCCGGCAGTCCACCAGCACCTTCATGACACCACCGGCGGCGAGCATGTCGAACGCCCGCCTGACGCGCTGCAGGGGCTCGATGGCGCTCACGAGCGCGCCGGCTGGAATCATGCCACCGGCGACCAGCTCGACCGCGCGCTCGAAGTCGGCACGCGCGTATAGCCGTGCGCCGACCAGGGTCAGCTCCCTCCAGAAGAACCGGTGCAGGTTCACCTCGCGAGGCGTCGCGTGGATGGCGACCAGGCACAGCCGGCCTCGCACCGCGAGGGCCTCGATCGCCGTGGCGATCCCGGCGGCGGCGCCCGACGCCTCGAACGCAACCGCGACGCCGGCGCCGCCGGTCCACGCTTCGACCATCGCCGCCGGGTCGTCATGGTCGGCCCTCACGACCGCGAAGCCCAGGTTGCGGGCCAGCTCCACCCGGTACGGGTCCGGTTCGGTGATCCGCACGTCGGCGCCCACGATCCGGGCGACGACCGCGATGAGCAGTCCGATGGGGCCGCCCCCGACGACCAGGACGCGGTCGCCGGGCGCGACCCCGGCGCGGAAGACGTCGTGGACGGCGACCGCGGTCGGCTCGACGAGCGCCGCAACGTCCAGCGGCAACTCGTCCGGCAGCCGGACCAGCAGCCCCGCCGGCACGGTCCAGCGTTCCTGGAGGGCGCCGGGCGCGTCGATGCCCAGGAACACCAGCCGGTGGCAGACGTGTCCGTGCCCGGCCACGCACGCCGGGCAGTGCCCGCAGGCCCGCAGCGGCATGACGGTCACGGCGTCGCCGGGGCGCCAGCCGGTGACCTCAGGGCCGACAGCGACCACACGGCCAGCGGTCTCGTGGCCGATCACCGCTCCGGGAGCGACCCGGCCGTCCATGTCGCCGTGGAAAATGTGCAGGTCGGTGCCGCAGATCCCGGTGTACGCGGGCTCGATCTGCACCTGGCCGGCGCCCGGGGGGTCGTCGCCCAACTCCGTCACGACGATCCGACCGGCGCCGAGGTAGGTTGCTGCTCGCACGGGCCCTCCTTGAGTGCTGGTTTGACGGGATCGCGGGGTGTGAGGGGACGCGGGGACCGGTCAGTGCGCGGTGTGACCGATCTGGAGGTTATACACGGTGGTGGCGGTGCCGGCGTACACGGCCGCGCGCTCGGCGGGCGACAGAGTGCAGAGCATCTCGGCCAGGGCGAACCACCACCGCCGGTAGCCGCCGGCTGCGAGCCGGCAGACCGGCCAGTCCGATCCGTACGCGAGCCGCGCCGGCCCGAACACGGCCAGCGCCAGGTCGATGCAGGGGCGCAGGTCGGCGTCCCGCCACCAGCGCAGGTCGGCCTCGGTGATGAGACCGGACAGCTTCGCAACGACGTTGTCGAGCGCGCCGAGCGACCGCAGCGCATGGGCCCACTCACGCAGGTCGCCCCCGGCGATCGGCGGCTTGCCGAGGTGGTCGAGCACGAACCGGACGCCGGGCAGGTCACGGGCGACCCGCACCGCGGCCGGCAGCTGCGGCGGGTGCACCAGCAGGTCGTAGGCAAGGCCCGCAGCGCCCACCGCACCCAGCCCTCGACGCACCGCTGGCCGGTCGAGCCAGCACGGGTCCGGCTCGTCCTGTACCAGGTGCCGGATGCCCACGAGCCGGTCGCCGCCGGCCGCCGCCCGCAGCCGGGCGATCTGCTCGGCGACGTCCGGCGCCGACAGGTCGACCCAGCCGACCACGCCGGCCACGTACGGGTCGGCCACCGCCTGGGCCAGGAGCAGAGGGGTCTCATGGTGCTGCGGGACGGTCTGCACGATGACCGCGTGCCGGACGCCCGCCACGGCGGCGACCGTCCTGGCGTCGTCAAGGGTGAACGAGCAGGCGATCGGCGCCATGGCGACGGGATCGATCCACGGCTGGTCGACGGTGTCGAGGTCCCAGATGTGCTGGTGGGCGTCAACGACCGGCTGGTGCGTACCGTCGGTCGTCATGTCGCGGCGCTCTCCGCAACGGGCTCGTCCCGCAGGCTCCA
>JAFGOK010000673.1 GCA_016926535.1 Micromonosporaceae bacterium
ACACCCCCGACACGCCCAGAAACCCAAGTTAAAAACCTCTGAGCCCTTACCTCGGTCAGCGGTTCTGGCTCCGTCTGCCGCCCCTGGATGATCGGGGGGCCCAGCCCGAGCCGCCGGTCACCGAGATGCTGCTGCCGCTGGATGGTGGCCAATGGCCTGGCAGCTGTTCCAGCCGGCCAGGGGGACTCAACGGCGATGGGCGAGACCGCCGGGTATCGGGGCGAGACCGCCAGCTCTTCGGGCGAGACGACCGGCGCAACCGAAGCGACCAACGCAACCGACGAGCGCGACGGGAGCTGGACGGCAGGCGAAACCTGGACGGCAGGCGAAACCGGCGGGCCCGACGATTGTCGCTGCGGCACGAGACGCTGCAGCGCCCGGCTCACCGAGGCAACCCCCCTCCGGCGCCCCTGAGGCCAGTCGACGGCCGAGGCCAAAAACAGTTCAGATCCACTGTGGAACGTCTCGCCGGAGTTGGGCGCCGCTGGCAGCCAGGACCGGATATCGATCACCCCGAAGGGTTCGTCAGGGCCGACCAGGTGACCCAGCGGTGCGATGGACCGGGGGTCCTGCCACGAGGCCAGGGCCGCCCGCATCCGCTCTGGGGGGTTGAGCCGGGGCTCGCCGCCAATGGACCGTTGGAGAGCGGGCAGCTCACGCCACGCCCCGGACGCTCGTTTCCCCGTCGCGGCGGGCAGCACAGCCGACCCGGCCACCACTTCGGACGATGGGCTGGACGAGCGCTTGCCACGCCATGGCCACATTGCGGCTCACCGCCCTCGCGTGATCTGGGTGTTCATGCGAGCGATCTCCTCGACGTACCGATGACGGTCCGCGTGTTCCAGATCGAGAATGTCGTCAAGCGACCAGTGGAAGTAGTAGGCGATGTACGCGGCCTCCGTATGAAGCCGGTCGGCCGCGTACGTCACGATTCCCCCAGGCGCCGCCCACCAGCGAGGTCGACCTCGAACGAGCACCCGCACTCGGGGCAGGCGACGCCCGCTCGGGTGTGCCCCTCGCTGTTGATCCTCCGGTACATGTCCTGGAGAAAGGCCAGGTCGGCGGCGAACAGGTTCTCCATAACGCCGACGTGGACGTCCGTCACCGACCCCAGCCTGGTCACGACCCTGGCCAGCAGCACAACCGTGAGATACGCGGGGTTCTCCCGCACTCGATCGTCGCGCAGCGGCACCAGCTCGTCGCGGGCGGTCGCCAGTCGCATCACACCGGCCCGGTGCACCGTGCCGTCATCCGTGACATAGCCCCTGGGCAGCTCGAACGCGAATTCGGTCCGCAACTGCCGTGCTTGCGGAACGGTGGCGGATTCCGACGAATCCGCCACCGCCGTCGGCCCCGGCTGCAACGGGGCCCCATGGCGGTCGACCAGCGACGATGTTCGACGCATGGTCACTCGACTTCCATCTGCTCATACGTCACGACCAGCTTCTCGGTCAGCACGCTGGTGTCGCCGGCCTTGAGCGAACCGATTTCCAGGCTCTTCGGCCAGGCATTGGTGAGCTTGTACCGTTTGAGCGCGGTGCCCTCGTAGTCGTACACAATGATGGCACCGCCCTTTCTGGCGTCAGCCATCTTGCCGAAGTGCGCGTCTTTCACCCACTTCTCAAAACTGTTGTCGGCGGTGAGTCCGCGGGTGAGTGTGACCTCACCGGCTTTCGGGCGACCGGGCAGTTTCTTGATGACATACTTGCCGTCGGGTGTGTTCTGCTTCAATTCGATGACGTCCTGCTCCATTTTCAGGCCGCTCACCTCAGAGATCTGCTTAATGACGATGCCGTCGACCTCCAGGCCGAACGAGTGGCCGACCGAAGTGTCAAGATCTGGCAATGCCATGACTGACCGTCCTTTTCTACCGCTCTACCGCTACTCGTTGACCAGGCTGGTACCGCCGGAGAACTGCGCCAGGCGGAAGATGACGAACTCCGCAGGCTTCACCGGAGCGACCCCGATCTCGCAGACGACCTGCCCGGCGTCGATACTCTCCGCCGGGTTGGTCTCCCGGTCGCAGCGCACGTAGAAGGCCTCATCCGGAGTCAGGCCGAACAGAGCGCCCTTGCGCCATTCCATGACCAGGAATGCGCTGATCGTGCGGCGGATCCTGGCCCACAGCGCGTCGTCGTTCGGCTCGAACACGACCCACTGGGTACCGTTCATGACGGATTCTTCGAGATAATTGAACAGCCTGCGGACATTGAGGTAACGCCATGCCGGGTCGCTGGAAAGGGTGCGTGCGCCCCAGACCCGGATGCCGCGCCCGGGGAAGGCCCGGATGCAGTTCATGCCGATCGGGTTGAGCAACTCCTGCTCGGCCCTGGTCAGCTGGGTCTGCAGAGCGATCGCCCCGCGGACCGCCTCGTTGGCCGGAGCCTTGTGCACGCCGCGGGTCGCGTCGTTGCGAGCCCAGATGCCCGCCATATGACCGCTGGGCGGTATGAACCGGTTGCTCTTGCTCGCGGGATCAAAGACCTTGATCCATGGGTAGTACAGCGCTGCATACTTCGAGTCGTATGGGGCATTGCTCAGCCAGTTCTTGGCCTCGTCCGGACTGAGAACCCCACCGCGCGGGGACGGCAGGCGCGGTGGCGAGTCGAGGATGGCGACTCGGTCACCCATCAATTCACAATGGTCAATCATTGCCCGCTGGACGGCCGTGATGCCTTCGAGATCGATGGCACCGCTCTCGTACGCGCTCATGAGATCCGGCACCGCGACCATGGTGATCTCGTCAACGGCTTCCAAGCCCCCGAACCCGGTACGGGCGGCCACATCCCCGACGTAGTCGGTGGGGGCGATCTCCCGACCGGGCATGGCCGGCACCGGCGCCGACGCGGCCGACGCGGCCGACGAGTGGAGGACGACCGTACCCTTGGTCAAGCCGGTGGCACCCTCGATCTCTTCTGCCACGACCAGTCTGGACTGCTCACGCAGGACCGTGACAATGTTGTCCTTGCCCCGATTCGCTGTGACCTGGAAGGTCTCGACCGGCTTGCCAGCCTGCTTGACCACGACGGTGAACCGGTCCTCCGCTGGAGGTTCCCCGCCACTGTCGCCGATCTCGACGCTGAGCTCGCCAGGCCCGCCGCCAGCGGCACCTCCAGCGGCGCCTCCAGCAGCAGGGGAGCCGCCGATCTGCTGCTGCGCCGGCTTGCGCGCGACGATCCGGTACCCCCCGACAACCGCCTGAGGCAGAACGGCGGGCGGCTTGCCCGCGGCGGCGGCACCGGCCGCTCGCCCGGCACCCCCACCCCCGGCGCCCCCGGCGCCCCCGGCCTCCGCGTTGTCACCGCCAGCTGCCGCGCCAGCGCCGTCCTCGGAGCCGACCCGGACGATGTAGCAGTTCCCCCCGCCGTTGAGGAAGTAGCCGTACACGGAGTGCGGCAGGTAACAACCGTCAACGAACTCACCGAAGGTCTTGGTGTACTGGCTCCAGTTGGACACCAGCGTCGGGGCATTGAACGGCCCCTGGGCGGCGAACCCGACGAAGGCGGCGACGGCCGTACCGACCCCCTCGATCGGCCGAGATCCGGCCTCGACCTCCTCGACGTACACGCCGGGCGAAAGATAGGTAGGCACCGCGTCTCCTTGTCGACACACTTGTCCCGATTTTCAGCCTGATCATCGGTTATAGGTATATTACAGCGGAATGTCCGGTCAACCCGTGCGCAGGGGAATCGTCAACATGCCCGAAAGGGCAGGGCGAGGGCTCAGCCACCTGGCCAACCAAACCCCGGCCGTCAAGAAACACGATCAACGACGACGTCCGTTCTGGTATTGACCGACGGTCGGTCAATGGACTACCGTTACTGACATGACCGACCGTCGGTCAACAGTGAGTCCACAGCCAGGAGGGGAACCACATGATCCGGGTCGTGAAAAAGCCCGAAGAGCGCCGGGCGGACATCGTGAGGGCGGCCAGGCACCTGTTCGCGACGAACGGGTTCGACGGCACCTCCATGCAGGACGTCATGCGCCATCTCAGCATCGCCAAAGGCACGATCTACCACTACTTCTCCTCGAAGGAAGACCTCCTCGAAGCCGTCGTCGATGACCTCGCGACCGAGTCGACAGAACGGATGCGGGACATCGCAGAAGCCCCCACAGGCGACGCCGTCAGCAAAATACAGGCGCTGGTGGCCGCCGGCCGGGTCGCGGACGAGAACCAGGATCTGGTGCGTCAGCTGCACCGATCGGCCAACGCCGGCATGCACGCCCGGCTGCTGGCAGCAGTCATCCAGCAGCAGGCTCCGCTGTACGCCAAGGTATTCCAGCAGGGCCGCGAGGAGGGTCTGTTCCAAGTGGACTCCCCACTTGAGACGGCAGAGTTCGTGCTCGCGGCAGTCCAGTTCCTCACCGACGAGGGCATCTTCCCCTGGCAGCCGGAGGCCCTGCTGCGCCGGGCCAAGGCCTTCCCCAGCCTCATCGAGCAGCAGCTCGGCGCACGGCCGGGAACCTTCTCATTCCTCTTCCCCTCCACCTGAATCCGGAAGGAGTCCCTCATGGTCCCCGGTTATCGCTATCAGCCGTTGCGCTTCTTCCTCGCCATCTATCTGGTGACCTGGGGTACCTGGTTCACCGCCGGATACCTCAGCTACTCCCTGCCAGAGCAGGAGACCTGGTACCTCGGCCTGCTCCTTCCCGGTCTGGTCGCGCCGTTCACGATCGCGCTGTGGATGATCCTGCGGTCTAGATCGCCAGAACTGAAACGGAACTTTCTCCGCCGCCTCTTCGACCCGAGACTGATCCGTCCGGCGACCCTGATCCCAATGGTCGGCATCATGCCGGCGGCTGTGGTGATCTCCGCCCTGCTCTCGGTGCCTCTCGGCGGCTCGCTTGACCAGTTGCGGCTGGCAGAGGGCTTCTCGTTTTCAGTCGGCACGGTCCCGGTGCTGCTCGTGCTGATCCTTGCGGCCAGCTTCGAGGAGCTGGGCTGGCGCAGCTACGCGATGGACAGCCTCACCTCGGCCTTCGGGTACTTCAAGGCCACTGCGGTCTTCTCCGTGCTCTGGGCGGGGTGGCACCTGCCGCTGTTCTTCATCAAGGACTACTACCAGAACGAGATCACCAGGGAAAACGTCCTCTATGGCGTCAACTTCATGGTCTCGGTGATCCCGATCGCGTTCATCATCAGCTGGCTGTGCGCCCGCAACCGGGGCAGCATCCCGATGGCCATTGGGTTCCACCTGTTCATCAACCTCTGCCAGGAGGCCCTCGAAATCACCCAGCTGACCAAGTGCATCGAGACGGGCGTCCTGGCAATCGTTGCGGTCGTGATCGTGGCGACCAACCGGCCGCTGTTCTTCGGCGCCGCCGCACATCCTGGCGCCGCCGGCGACAGCAGCGCGCAGAACAGCAGCCCGGAGTGGACCAGTGCCCAGCTCGCCTGAACGCAACCCGATGCGGCGGGCCCTCAGCTCCCGCGACTACCAGCTCCTGGCAGGAGGGTCAGCCGCCAGCCTCCTCGGCGACCAGTTCAGCCTCATCGCCACCCCCTGGCTGGTCCTCCAGCTCACCCACGATCCAGTCGCCCTCGGCACCGTCCTCGCACTGGAGGGAATCCCCCGGGCAGCGCTGATGCTGGTCGGCGGCGCGGTCAGTGACCGGGTCTCCCCGCGCCGAGCCATGCTCATGGCCAATCTGGTCCGACTGGCCTTGACCGCCACGATGGCCGCCCTGGTGTTCACCGGGGCGACCCGGCTCTGGATGATCTACACGTTCGCCCTCCTCTTCGGCGTCGTCGCAGGGTTTGCCGTACCGGCGGAGAACAGCATCGTCCCGCGCATCGTTCACCGAGAGGAACTCCAGGCCGGCAACTCGATCATGATGGGCCTGACCCAGCTCGCCGGATTCGTCGGCCCGACCGTCGCAGGGTTCGTGATCGGTCGCTTCGCCGGCTCGCTGACCGGAGTCGGCTGGGCCTTCGCCATCGACGCCGGCACCTTCGCGGTCTCCGCCGTAACCCTGCGGCACATCCGGGACCGGTCCAACCGAGCCGAGGCCAACCGGGTCGAGGCAACCCAGCAGGAGAGCATCCTGGCCGCCACCCGGACCGCGCTGCGGTACCTGTGGACTGACCAGCCACTGCGGCTGCTGTTCACAGCACTCATCATGATCAACGTGTTGCTCATGGGCCCGCTGCTGGTCGGCATCCCAATCCTGGCCGACCAGCGGCTGCCCGGGGGTGCCACCACCTTCGGGCTGCTGATGTCGGCGTTCGCGATCGGCAACCTGCTCGGATACGTCGCGGCCGGACCGCTGCCCCGGCCGAGTGGACGGCAGCTCCAGTGGATCATCTGCCTCCTGCTCACCGCGTTCGGGCTGGTCGTCGCGACACTCGCGGTCATCCCGTACGTCTGGGTCGACTTCGGGCTGCTCGCCCTGCTCGGCTTCGGCAACGGGTTCATGGCCCTCATCCTCGTCACCTGGATGCAGCTCAGAACGCCAGAGGAAATGCACGGCCGGATGATGGGCCTCATGCTGCTGTCGAGCACCGGCCTCGTCCCGGTGTCCCAGGCCTTGGCCGGCGTCGTGAGTTCCGGGAACCTGACGGCGCTCTTCATCGGACCTGGCGCGCTGGTCCTGCTGCTGGTCTGCTGGCTCGCCACCCGCCCGGCGTTCGGAGCCCTCAGCGCGGAACTAGCCGTCTGATCATTGTGCATGTCTCCGTCTCAGCGGACGCGCTGATCGACGATGGGCGGCAGGACGAGGCCTCGCGGGCAAGCTGGGCATCGCCCGCGCGCACGAGGCGGCCGGCGCCCTGCCGGCCCTGCCAACTGGTGACGGACGGCTCACGAAGGCAGGCGGCACACGGTGTGAGGTCTGCCGGCGGCCAGTCCATCTCAGAGTTGTCGGTCAGACAACGTGATCGCATCAGAGGGGCAACTCTTGGTCCCCCCCCGGTACCAAGAGTTGCCCCTCCATCCTCGCGCGCGGCGCTACGTCAGACAGCGGATGATCGATGGCCAGCCGTCGCCAAGCCCTGGCCCAGGGCAACAGCCCAAGCCACACACCGTTTCGGGCTGCCACGACCTCGGGGCTGGTGGGCGATGAGTGTCGGTTGGATGGTCAGGCGACGTTGAGGTGGATGTTGCCGATTCTGGCGACGATGTCAAGTTGCCCGCCCAGGCCGGTGATATAGGCGCGGAGGGTATCCAGGCTGACGGTGTCACCGTTTTCGATCTGGCTGATCCTCGCCTGCGACAGCCCAGCGGTCTCGGCCAGTTGCGCCTGGGTCAGGCCGAGTTGCTGCCGGATCTCGGCCAGTTGCGCGCCTGAGACTGACGCGAGCATCCGGTCGCGCATGCCGGCTCTTCGGCTGACGCGTTCGGCGTCATCCCAGGTCGGGTCGGCAGCCCTGGCCTTGGCCTTGACGTCCCGCCAGTTCGACATCTCGGTCATGACTGCCCCTCCTTCATCGCAACGAGGTGCTCGGCGAACCGGCTGTCCGCGAGGCCGATCTCCGAAAACCCGCAGAGACCGCATCGCGACTTGGACAGCTCCAAATAGATACGGCAGACACCACCATGTTCAGCCTCACATGCGCAAAACCCACCGCAGCACATGTCACTCGCGGGCCAGCCGGCCAATGAGGACAGCGGCATTGCCGGCCATAGCCCGGACCCCGTGATCAGGGTCCTCAGCGGCCAAGGCGTTCATGGCAGACGCGAACTCCGGCCACGGGGCGTAGACCGCGACCGAGACTGCAGCGAGCCGAACGTCCCGGCTCGGATCGCGCAGGCAACGGACAACTGCTTGGATGACGTCATCGGCCGGTTCATCAGGCACGACAGCCGCAATCTGGTATAGCGCTCGAGCACGCTCGTCCGGAGTGCCGGCCATCTCCAGCCGCATCACAGCGGCACCGGAGTCGACTGCACTGAAACGCTGTCGCGCCTGCCGGACCGCATCCTCGGCTTGCGGACCAGTGACTACCAACCGCACAACCTCAAGCGTGCCGTCGTCAACAAGCCCGAGCATCGTGCCATCCGGCCCACGCCACACCAGCGTCTCGTCCTGATCGTCGATGTCGTCGCCTAGAACGTCGTCACGGTCGATGTCGTCCGTGACCACGGGTTGCCAACCAAGGCCGCCAACGAACTCGTTCCACGCCTCGTCGTCGAGCCCTTGGGGAAAGGCCAACCGCCACGTGTTCAAACCGACCAGCTCCCCTTCATCGAAAACATTCATCGTCTTGAATAGGCATCGGTCACCGCCGCCTGAAACCGGGCGAAATTCTCCACAGTCAGCCGGTTCTGCCAGTCGCGCAGCAACTCGACGATGGTGCCAATTTCGCCCTTGTCGTCCACGGTAAACCGTACTCGCCCGCCGACCCTCCACCTGGCTTCCACAAGGGTGAGTTCAGCGACCGACGGCCGGTGGACGTACAACTCACCGGTGGGATTCTGGAATGTCAGATCAGCCGCGCCCATCATCAGCGACAGCCTTGTTCGTTCCCATCCGGCCGGCACCAACGCGGCGATCAGGTCCTCGTGAGCGGCTGACAGTCTTGCCATGACATGATCCCGTCACTTCCCATGACGAATAGTCGCCGACGATTCGAGTTTGTTTAGCTCCTTGATTAACTTCAGGTTCCACTTGGCGACCATTTTGATCAATCTCGTGTCGGCGGCCTTTCCGAAATGTCTCATCGTAACGTCAGACAAGGTCAGTGGGCCCACTTCCACTCCAGCCGCCCGGAGCATGGTCAATCCTTTTATGCCAACCCACTTGCCGCGTGTCTTGCCACGTTCATCCTGGACCGCTTTGCGGGTGGTGGGATGGATGCTGGTGCCGTGGTAGAGACCGAGGGCCCGCACGGCGACCCGCAGGTCGTAGCCCTTCCTGCGTCCGAAGTGTGGCAAACCCGCGATCTTCGCCGCACAGGACGGACATGGGCTTCTGGTAACCTTGATGTCCAGATCAGCCGGCGGTATCTCTCCCACCCGGCGCCGGGTCGTTCGGGGATTCGGGACGATCCCCTCCCAGCCGGAGGTCAGGAAGCCGAGCAGGTTCTCCTCCGCGTGAACGCCGCCGGCACTGGATACCTTGGGCAACCCAGTTCCGCCCCCCGGCCAGCGGATGGCGCCGGAGGCGTAGGTGGGAGTGTTCTGATTCGAGAGGTCGACATCATCCGGAATAGCGAACTGTTCCTCGGGCTCCTTGAGCTTGAAGACCGTTGAGAGACGTCGCGGGCTCGCGGTGACGAATACACCGAACTCGCCGGGTCGACCAGGCCGGCGAACTGATTCCAGCGCCCGTAGGCCCTTCGGTGCCCATTTGCGGTAGATTGACCCCAGCACCGTCCGTAACCGCTCTGGCTCGATCTCCGATCCGAGCTGCGCAGCCAAGTCCGCGTCAGCGCCGGCCCCGGCGTTGCCTCGCGAACCGTTTGCCTGGCCGTTGTCACGCCGTCTGCGGCTGAGGCTCTTCTTGAGCTTCGCCCAAAGCTTCTTGCCGAGTTTGACGATCTTCCCGACGACCCAGTCGACGGCTTTCATAACCGGTTTGGACAGCGACTGGAAGAACTTCTTGACCTTCTCGGCGATGCCGCCGATGCCGAGGATCGCGGCCAGCGCGCCGATCAGCACCGGGATCGATGCGGCGAGCGCCTTCTCGATCAGGCCGGGCACGCCCCCGCCCCCGCCGCCTGCGATGGCGATCACCGCGTCCAGCACCGAGTTGACGAAGGCGATGATCTGGGCGCCCTGGTTGACGATGAACGACACGATGTCGACGATCATCTTGCAGGCCTTGACAAAGGCCGAGGCGGGATTCAACAGCGAGACAATCCAGGTGATGCCCGCGATCAGGACGGCCGGCACCAGGTACTCGACGATCTTCGAGAACAGGTTCTCCTTCAGGTCGCCGGCCTTTGCCTTGATCTCCTCCCAGATCCCGGCGATCCCGCCAGCCTGGATCTTCTGCGCGATCGGGACCGACGCCTCGACCGCCCCCATCGCCCGCTCCGGGACGCCCTTGGCGACGATCCGCCCCCGGATGGCGCCCCAGGTCAGACCGAGCAGCGAGGCAATCATGCCGATGATGCCCTTGAGGTCGAACTTGGCCGGCAGTTGCAGCCCTGCCCCTGCCATTGCCCCGAGCAGCCAGCCGACCAGACCCCGTTTCAGATGGTTCCCGATGTTGCCCAGGAACGCGCGCAACCCGGCTCCCACAGCGGACACCAGGTTGCCGAGGAACCCGATCGGGTCCTTGAGGATCGCCATGACCGCACTCGCGGCCTTGGCCAGCATGCCCAGCAGCATGGCCTTGAGTTCAAGGATGGTCTTGATGACCCCGCCGACCGCGTCCATCGCCTTGGCGACCAGGCCCTTGTTCTTCTCCTTCTCGGCTGCGATGTCCTCGTCGACTTTGGCGAGCGCTTCGGTGTACCTGTCGGCCAGGGTCTGGACGAGTTCCTGCCCCTTGGCGTTGACGGTTTCGGTCAACTCGTCGAACTTGCCGGAGAACTCCTGCGCTGTTTCCTTGCCGATAGCCTGGAGATCCTTGGGCAGCCGGGCGACCTCGGACCGCAACGCTGCCCGACCGGTCGCGATCCGCTGCTTGGCCGCGCGTAGTTGCGCCCCAATGAGGTCGGCGACTGTGCCGATGACCTGCTGCATCCGGGACACGTAGCCGGCTCTGGCCTGGACGAAGATCTGGTTGGCCTCCTCGGGTAGTCCTGCGAATTTGTCCTTCAGCCATCGACCTTTGCCAATGACACCCGAGTACCGCTTGTCCTTGTATTCGTCCATGCGCCGCTTGTGCTCTGCTGTGAACGCCTCGCGGGCCGCGCGCTCGCCGGAGTCGAAGGCGCTGTCGACCTTTTTGTCCAATCCGGACAGGATGGTTTCGACGTCGCGCTTGGTCGCATCGAAGACCTTCTGCAGGGTCGCGGTCACCTGTGCCCGCTTGGCCTCATCCGAGCCCTTCGCCGCAGCCTTCCCCCCACCAACCGCAGTGGTGACCCGCTTGCTGTCTGCGGCCATGCCGGTCATCGCGGCCGCCCCGGCCTGCGCGGCCTGCGCCTTGGTACTGGCCAGGGTCTGGCCTTCCGCAGCGCGAATCTGGGCTGGCGCGGTCGCGGCGTGGGTCTCTCCCTCCCGCTTGGCCGCGAGAGCGTCGTCAAAGGCCGGCTCGTTGCCCGCGGCCAGCTGTCCCTCAGTGACCTGGGCTTCGGCCATCTGGTCGGCGACCTGCGCCGGCCCCGCCGAGAAGTCGGTCGCCGACGGCGGGGCTCGGTCCGGTACCGCCTTGGCTGCGTCGGGCGCGGCCGGGGTCGCCGGAGGCTGGTCCGGGCGCAGCGGCGTGACCGGTTTGTCCTTTGCCTGGGCAGTGTCCGGCGGGGCCTTGGTCGCTGACTCGATCTGCCCGGCTGACGCCTGCTTCCCGGCGGCAACCTGCCCCGACACCTGGTCCTTCACCGAATTCGCAGCGCCGGAGCTGCCGAACTTGTCCGCTTCGTCGAGGTTCTTCGGCGCCTTCGCCGTGATCGCCTCGTTGACCGCCCTGATGAAGGCGGCCTGGTCGAATTCCCCCGGCTTCGCCGCGTTCATCTTCTCGGCGCTGGCGGCCTTGCCCTGCGCCTCGCGGTCGTCCTGGGGCGGCACCGCAGCGGCCTGCGCCGCGCTGGCCTCGGCCTTCGCGGGGGGATGCGTGGCTAGCTTCCGCTGCTTGTCCCGCACCTCGCCGGTGAGCGCAGCGAACTTCGGGTCCGTGCCCGGACCACCTCGCGCGGCACCGGAGGCCATGGCGGCTGGGGCTGCCGGGGCGGACGCCGGAGCGCCGGCCAGGCGTTGCACCACAGCTGTCCCTGGGACGGCTGGCCGGCGCGCCTCCGGCCGCGCTGCCCCCTGCCGGAGGGCCATCCCCTGCCGGCGTGCTGCCCCCTGCCGGCGTGCCATCAGCTGCGACACGGCTCGGTTGCCGATCGAGCGCTGCAGTCCGCGGGCCGCGGCGGCGGTCATCGGCCGGGTGGGTCCTGCCCGAGGAGCCGCCTCCAGCTCCACCCGAGGAGCCGCCTCCAGCTCCACCCGAGGGGCCGCCTCCAGCTCCGCCGCTCGGGTCCTCGCCCGAGGCGCGCCCCGGGTTGGCTCCCGCTCGGTGCGCTCCGCGGCATTCGCGGTCACGGGTCCGGCCGATGATGTCATGGTCAGCCGGCCTACTCGCCCGGTTCCTCTTCGGACTCGCCCTCGGCCCGCTGCACGTTCGCAGGCTGCACATACGTCTGTGCCGTGGCTGATTCGTCCGGTTCCTCCTCCTCGGCTGCGGCCTCAGTCGCGCGCTGCACAGCCGGCGCACCAAGGTCAAGAGACATTGCCCGCTCCGCGCTGGCGGACGCCTCGCGCTCGAACCGGTCAGACGGATCGCTGATCTTCACCCCGCCGCCGGACTCCGTGCCGTCGACCGGCCCGCTGCGCTGCTGGACCACATGGGTCAGCTCGTGGGCGAGCATTCGCTTGCCCTCCGGAGTTGACGGGTTGTAGGTGTCCCGCTGGAACACCACATCGGACCCGACGGTGTACGCCTGCGCGTTGACCGAAACGGCCGAGTCGTGTGCGGCCGCGTCGGTGTGGACGCGGACGTCTCCAAAATCGTGGCCCAGCCGAGTCTCCATGTCCGCCCGGGTATCGGAATCCAGCGGCGCGCCCCTGCCCGAGCCGAGCACGTCGTGGACCGGCGACCGCTCCTCCTCCAGCAGCCGAGTCGTCTCGGCGTTGCCAATCGCTCGCTGCAACCGCAGCAGATCGTCTGCCGCGAGGACGTCAGCGCGTCCGGTGGCTGCCGCTCGGGAGGCCAGCCCGGCCCTGTCTCCCCGCTCGGGGGGCCCGTCCTCGCGCTCGATCCGGTCGCCCTTCGGCCGGAAGGCCGCGTCGCCGCCATAGTCGCAGTCGTGTCCGCGCATGATTACTCCTCGTGGTTCTGTCGAGCGGTGCCGCCTGTGGCCAGCGCCAGGTGCGGGCCGAACTCGCGGTCGAGGCACAGCCGGCCAAGCTTGCGGTATTCCCTGGCCACGGCCCCGACCAGGTCTTCCATTCGCAACGGCCGCCCGACCTCAGCCGCCAGGTACGCCGCCGTCACAGCGGCCGAGCGAATGTGCCCGCCGGCCAGTTCGAAGGCTGTCGCCAGGAATCGCAGGTCCAGATCGGATCCGCGGGGAGCCGCCGATCCGAGGCACCGGTCCCACAGCGCTAGGCGCAGTCCCTCGTCCGGCAGCGGGAAGTCGACGACCACATCGATCCGGCGAGTGAACGCCTCGTCCAGGTTGGCCCGCAGGTTGGTGGCGAGGATGGCGATGCCATCGCAGGTCTCCATGCGTTGCAGCAGGTACGCGCTTTCGATGTTGGCGTACCTGTCGTGGGCGTCACGGACCTCTGACCGCTTGCCGAAGATCGCATCCGCCTCGTCGAACAGCAGTACCCCGTTGACCCCGGCCGCCTCGGTGAAGATCCGTTCGAGGTTCTTCTCGGTCTCCCCGACGTACTTGTCGACCACCGTCGCCAGGTTGACGGTATACAGGTCCAAACCCAACTCGGCTGCGATGACCTCTGCGGACATCGTCTTGCCAGTGCCGGAGTCACCGGCGAACAGCGCGGTGACCCCGCGCCCCCTGCCCCAATGCCGTTAACTTACGGTCCGTGGAGTACAACAACCCAGAATATGATCTTCACGCGGGGTGGGAGTGGTTGTTTGTATTCG
>JAFGOK010000674.1 GCA_016926535.1 Micromonosporaceae bacterium
GCGCTGGCCGAAGCGCTGGCCGAAGCGCTGGCCGAAGCGCTGGCCGAAGCGCTCGGCCCCGGCACCGTGGTGGAGGCGGCGTTGAGGGCATTGAGGACGGCGGTGTATGCGGCCTTGGGGCTGCTGTTGCTGTTGAACAGCAGAGGGCTCTCGCTGCCGCGCCATGAGTCGCTGTCTCGGATGCCCCACGTCGTGATGCCGACGCAGCGGGGGACGTTCATGCACGCCTGGGTCAGACCCTGGTACTGGCTGGTCGAGGCGTTGGTGACGTCGGCCTCGGTCAGCGCGACGTCCACGTCGAGGGCTGCGAAGCCTGCCAGCGTCTGCTGGAAGTTGCCCGGCAGGGAACTGCCACCGGTGAAGTGGGTCTGGAGGCCGACGCAGTCGATCGGAATGCCGCGGGCCTTGAAGTCCTTGATCATGTTGTAGACGCCCTGCGTCTTGGCGTACGTCCAGTTCTCGATGTTGTAATCGTTGTAGCACAACTTCACGCTCGGGTCGGCGGCACGCGCGGTCTTGAATGCCACCTCGATCCAGTCGTTGCCGGTGGACTGCAGGTTCGACGACCGTCGGCTGCCGTTCTCGGCGAAGGCCTCGTTGACCACGTCCCAGGCGTAGAGCTTGCCCTTGTAGTGCGCCATGACGCCGTTGATGTGGTCGATCATCGCGGTGCGCAGGCTGCTACCGCTGAGACTGCCCCAGAACTTGGGCTGCTGCGCGTGCCAGGCCAGGGTGTGGCCCCGGACCCGCATGCCGTGCTGGACGGCCCAGTTGTAGATCCCATCACCGGCGCTGAAGGTGAACTGACCCCTGTTGGGTTCGGTTGCGTCGGGTTTCATCTCGTTGACGGCTGTCATCATGTCGAACTCGCGGTTCGCGATCGTGAGGAAGCCCGAGTCGCTGAGGCGGTCGCCTCCCATGGCCGCGCCGAAGTACCGGCCGCTGCGTTCGGCTGCCGCCTTCAGGGTGCTCCCCTCCGGGCCGCTGAGACCAGCGTGGGCGAACGTGGTCACGGCCAGCGAGGAGGCGGTGATCAGCACGGCGCAGATGCCGCCGAGCAGGAGTCTGCCGCGGCCGCCGACAGGGCGTTTCGAGTGACCGGAAAGGTCGTTCATGGGCTCGCTTCCTTCTTCGGATTCTGCCTGCGTTGCCGCTGGGGGCAGCCAGGCGGAGGGGGTGATCGCCGACCGATGCGGCGGCTCGGATCGGAACCCGGCGGCTGGTGAGCGTTCGGGTGGGAGCGTGTTGGGCGGGGTGCACGGCGCACGGCCCAGCGCAGCGGTCCCGGACGTGGCTGGTCATGTGCGGAGCGTCCACTGTCGGTTCTGCCTACCGTTGGGCGAACCGGTTCAACAAAGGATATGAATGACGTTGATGCATGTCAATGATTAGCTGTGCTGGTCATTCGTGTCTGCGGGGAGCGTTGCCGCAATGTCAGAGTTGGCGGATCTGATTGCATCGATTCGACCGCGGGGGTGTTCCACGATGCATGGCCACTGGTGCCGGCGCGGTTGGCAGAACTCGTCGCGGCATACCCCGTACTCGTTGATCTGGTATGGCCGCGCCCGCATACCCTCGGTCTCCACCCAGCGTCCGGCTTCCGCTCGGACGCCCTGCGGTGTCGCCGAAACCCGGTGCCGGTCACCTGGAAGCTGGACATCGATACGGCGAAGGCCGTGATCGCCAGCGAGCCACTGGCCCAGGTCCTCGAACTGCCGGATGACCAGCGTGTTGCCGCAGTTCTCCGGGTCGTCGAGCGGGTCAGCCAGCCCGGTGATCGTTCCGATCCGCCGGTGGCCGAGATCCAGCAGGTGGCGGGTTTCCTCCAGCGCCCCGCCCCAGTTGTTCGAACCGACGGCCGGGGTCGGATACAGGTCACCGATCGGATCCAGGGCCACCAGCGGGATACCCCCGGCCGACAGCAGGTCGCAGTGCTCCGCGGTGACCCCGGAGAAGACGGTGATGACGCCGGTGGGCCGGCGCGGCAACAGCGGTTCCACCCATGGCAGCCCTGCCAGCACCCGCCGACTCACGTCGGTGAAACCGACGGTCAGGTCTCGCGCACCGGCGACCTCTTCCACTCCGCGCAGGACGTCGAGGGCGATCGAGCCCAGCATGCCGTGAAAGACGACCTCGATGCCCTGGGTCATTCTGATCGGGATGGGTCGCCGGTAGTCGTGGGCACGCAACAGCGCCTCCACCCGCTGCCGGGTCTGCTCGCCCACCCCTGCCCTGCCGTTGAGCACCTTCGACATCGTGGGTGCGGATACCCCCGCGAGCTGGGCAATGTCGGCGATCGGCAGGCTGCCCCGCCGCGGGGTACGGCGGCGTTGCGCAGGGCCTTCCTCGATCACATTTCCCGTCTCGACCCAAGCACCCGGCCGACGATGGGGGCGCGGCGCCCTGCGGTGATTGGGCACGGGATAGCGGAACGTTCGACCGTCGATCCGAGGCTGGCCCCAGAAGGTCCGCACCGCAGCTCAGTGGTGCACGCTGAGCTGGTGCATGCTCACTCCGCGAACGATGAGGTCGACGTCCCACGGGCCCAGACCGGGCCAAACCCGCAGCACCTGTTGACAACCGTGCTCGGCGAGTACCTCGACTCGGCAGAGGCCGACCTTCCGTCCGCCGCCGTGGTGGCCATCCTGCGGGAGTTCGGGATCAGCGAGTCCAGTGCGCGGGCGGCGCTGACCCGTCTGACCCGGCGGGGCCTGATCGCCGTCCGGAGACCCGGACGGCCGCCGGTATACCACCTGACGCCGCAGGCCATAGCGCGGCACCACAGCCGGATGCAGCACTTCCTGACCTTCGGAGCGCGAGCTCCCCACTGGGCCGGTGAATGGACGGTCGTGTCGTTCTCCCTGCCGGAGTCCAGGCAAGCGCAACGGCACCGGCTACGGAAATCCCTGGGCACGCTCGGCTTCGTGCGACTCTACGACAGCGTGTGGATCCGGCCGGGAGGTGACCGAGGAGCGGCCTCCCATGAGCTGCACGAGATCCTGGACGGCACCGACGGAGCGCGATGGTCGGTCATGTGCGCGAGGTTCGACGACGAGGCCGGTCCGCACGGGCCGACGGCCGCATACGACCTCGACGGTCTGGCCGCCGGGTACCGGGCCTTCATCGACCGGTATGGCCCGCTTCTGACGTCGGTTCGCCGTGGCGAGGTCGGTGCCGCCCAAGCGCTCGTGGAGCGCACCTCGCTGATGGACTCCTGGCGGGTGTTCGCGGACACCGATCCGGACCTGCCCGCGCATCTGCTGCCGGCGGTGTGGCCTCGCCAGGCCGCCAGGGAGCTGTTCGTGGAGATGCATTCGACGCTCGGCCCGCTGGCGCAGAGGCGGCTGGTCGCCGTGACCACGCCCTTCTGGCCGGCGGCCGGGGATTGGTTCACGCACTTCCAGGCGCCAACTGCCCCCGATCCCGCAGCGGGCGGCCCGCCAGGGAAGACCGGGGATTCCGGCTGACGGGCGCGATCTGGCGGGCTGGGCAGGTTGGGCAGATCTGCCGGACATGCTTCGCGAGTCTTTCACTGCGGTTCACATCTGGAGTCAATATTGACTGCCATGACTTGACTGTTTATGCGACCGCAGTGAAGATAACTGCCATAGTTCTCTCTGCGGCAGCGGTCACCGGCAACGATCTGGCCAGCGTCAGGCGGCCGCGTCTGCCGCGCGTCGGAGACACGCCGCACCGCAACGTCTCCGCACCGCAACGTCTCGCACCGCTGACGTCCCATCCCTGGAGGATCCAGATGAGACTCTCCCACTACCGGCCCAGGACGGCGATCGTCAGTGCCGTCGGCCTTGTCGTTGTCGCCACGGCCGGCGTCCTGGGCACAGCGCCGGCCCGAGCCGCGACCGGTTGCCGCGTCGTCTACACGGTGACCAGTTCATGGACCGGCGGCTTCGGCGCCAACGTCACCGTCAACAACCTCGGCGACCCGGTGACCAGCTGGAGGCTGGCCTGGTCGTTCACGGCCGGGCAGACCATCACCCAGCTGTGGAACGGCTCATACACTCAGTCCGGCGCCCAGGTCACCGTCACCAATGCCAGCCACAACGGCAGCATTCCCACCGGGGGCAGCACGGCGTTCGGCTTCAACGGCACCTGGAACGGCTCCAACCCCGTACCCACGAGTTTCGCCCTCAACGGCACCGCCTGCACCGGATCTATCGGCTCCTCGCCGGCCAGCAGCGGCCCTGGTCCGTCCAGCGGCCAACCGAGTTCGTCGAGCCTGCCCACCGCCGGCGGCGGCTCGGGACCCTACCCCGCGGGCTACGAGACCTCGTCCACTCTGCCCAACCACACCATCTACCGGCCGGAGAGCCTACCCTCCGCCGAGCTCATGCCGATCTTCGTGTGGGGCAACGGGGGCTGCTCAGCGAACGGGACGACCTCACTGCCGTTCCTTCGCGAGATCGCCTCGCACGGATTCCTGGCCATCGCCAGCGGAAGCCCGAACGGCAGCGGCTCGACCACCTCGGCGCTGCTGACCCAGTCCATGGACTGGGCGGTGGCCGAGAACACCCGGCAGGGCAGCAAGTACTTCGGCAAGCTGGACACCACCAAGATCGCCGTGGCTGGCTGGTCGTGCGGCGGTTTGGAGGCCTACGAGGTCTCGAACGACCCGCGGATCACCACGACCGGCATCTTCAGCAGCGGCCTGCTCAACGACGCCAATGACTACCAGCTCAAGCGGCTGACGAAACCCATCGTGTACATCATCGGCGGGTCGAGCGACATCGCCTACCCCAACGCCATGGACGACTGGGGCAAGCTCCCAGCCGGGCTGCCCGCGTTCATGGGCAACCTCGACGTCGGGCACGGCGGCACGTACACCCAGACCAACGGCGGCGAGTTCGGCCGGGTGACCGTGCTGTACCTCAAGTGGCGGCTGAAGGGCGACACGACCGCCGGCGCGAACTTCGTCGGGTCGAACTGCGGCCTCTGCAACACCCAGTGGAAGGTCCAGCAGAAGAACCTCACCCTTTGAACTATCCGACGTCGTGCACCGTCCACAGCGCGGCAGCCGGCGAAGCGGCTGCGTCAGCGCGTGGGCGGTGCCGCGGTGCTACCTCGCACCACGAGGTCGGCGACGAGTTCGAGCCGGGTGTGTAGCGGCCGCTCCCCGGCTGCCAGCGCCAGTGCCATCCCGGGCCGGCGGTGATGACGCCGCCGGCCCGGGATGATCAGCAGTTGTCGGGCTTCCGAAGGCGGACTGGCTTGCCGGTCAGGCCATGGTGCAGGGCATGCCGTTGAGGGTGAAGGCGGTCGGTTCGGCGGTGTCGCCGGTGTGGGTGGCCTGGAATCCGATGCTGACGGTAGCGCCGGGGGCGAGCGTGCCGTTGTAGCTGACGTTGGTGGCGCTCACCTGGCCGCTGGTGGGCGAGTAGGTGGCGTTCCAGCCGGAGGTGATGGTCTGCCCGGCAGGCAGGGTGAAGGTCAGCGTCCAGCCGCTGATCGTCGAGGTGCCGGTGTTGGTGATGCTGATATTGGCCGTATAGCCAGTGCCCCAGGTGCTCATCGTGTAGCTGATCCGAGGCGCCGTGCCACCGCTGGGCGGAGGGGTCGACGCCGAGCTGCGCGATGGGCTGGGCGACGCGGTGACTGACACGCCGGGCGACGCGGTGCCACCCACGCTGGCCACGAAGGTCGTCACGCTGCGGGCGGGAAGCGTGGCGGTGAGTGAGCCGTTCGACATGGTGAGCGCGCTCTGGGACGCGACATTCCTGCTGGAGTCGGTCACCCAGTTTGAGACACTGCCGGAGGCGGTGGTGTTCGCCAGGGTGAACTGCTGGCTCACCGACGAGGTGTTCTTGTTGACGGCGACGATCACGACGGTGTCGCCGCTCTTGTAGGCCGAGACGAAGACGTTCGTCGCCGGGTTCGCCGTCGCGTCGATCCGCACATAGCCTGGGCGGACGAACCTGGCAAACTGCGCCATCATGGCGCCGCGCTTGCTGATCTGGCCGTCCTCCCGCATGGGGCCGTAGCTGCGCCGGATGTACCACCAGACGTACGCCTGGAACTCGGCGTCCACCATGGCGTGGTGGATGTGCTCCGCAACGTCGAGCGCCTCGGGCCAGGCGTCGCCGGAATTGGCGGTGCTGTTGGGATAGTAGACCTCGGTCATCCAGAGGTCCTTGCCCACGCCCTTCTGCTTGAAGAGCGGGTACGGGAAGTTCGCGTACGACGTGCCGTAGAGGTGCGCCCC
>JAFGOK010000675.1 GCA_016926535.1 Micromonosporaceae bacterium
CTGCCTTCCCTGGCCGTCGTCGTGAAGGTGTAGGTCGCGGTGACGGCGCTGGTGGCCTGGTTGTAGCTGTAGGCGATCCGGGTGCCGGTGACATGGGCGTGGGCGTAGGTGCCGTAGGTGTTCGCCAGGGTCGCCCGAGCCGCGGTGGAGGAGGTCGCTGGCAGCACCGCGACGGAGAAGTAGCCCTTGCCCGCCAGGGCCGAGGTGATGGTGGATCCGCTGACGCTCCAGGTCGCGCCAGAGGGGGCATAGGCGACGTAGTCGCTGTCCCCCGCGGTGAATCCGATCATGGTTCCGCTGTTGGACCAGACCGTGGGAGTGCCTGCGGCGACGATCTGGGCGTTGCCCCCGGTCGCCTCGAAGTACGCGAATGGCAGGCCATGGCCGATGGTCGCCTTGAGCGTGCGGGTGCCGTCACTCCAGTACGGCGTGACCGTCCAGTCGGTCCAGCCCGCGACCTTGACGTCCGGCGAGGACAGCCCGGCCACCCCGACCAGGAGGTCCTGGGTGTACGGGTAGTGGTACTCCCCCACCCCGGTCGCGGTACCGCTGATCGCGGCGGTCGTCGTGTATGAGACGCCGAGCCCGCCGGCGAGCGTGTCGTAGGACAGCGGGTGGGCGTGAAGCGTCTCGCTGTAGGCGCAGTCGGTCCGCTTGAACAGCAGGGAGGACCACCAGTCGTTGGTCGGGACCGCGCCGGAGGGGGCGCTGGACGTGACGAACTGGCGGGGGTTGGTCGCAAGCGAGCCGCAGCCGGTCGGCTGCGACGCGCCGGAGGGCAGGGACTCGGTGTAGCTTCCGGCGCCGACGGTCGCGGCGTCGGCGGATCGGTTGAGCCCGAAGGCGAGCAGGCCTCCGGTGAGGACGAGGACGGCTCCTGCGGCGATCGTTCGCCAGCGCGGCCGGGGTATGGGAGTCATGCCGTTACCACACTTTCCACACGTACTCCGTCGAGCGATGCCGGGCGATGATGGGCGGCATCGAGAGAGCGCTCTCCGGACGTGGGCGCACCATACACCACGGCAGCGATCCTCGTCACTGCCGAGCTTCGGCGGCCGCTACGCCACCGCACCGGTCACTCGTCGAACGATCCGGGGGTGACCACAGGAAAGTCGACCTCGACCCCCGCGAGGCTGTTGAAGGAGTTCGTGAGCGTGTTCAGGGCGACGTGCGCGGCGATCTCGGCGATCTCCTCGTCGGAAAAGCCCGCCCGCCGCACCACGGCGACCTCCGCGTCGGCGACGTTCCCCCTAGTGCTGTTAACGAGGACCGCGAAGCGAAGCGCCGCGGCGGTGCGTTGATCACCGCTGGTGGCCCGGCGGGCCGCCTCGATCTCCCGGCCAGGCAGGTTGGCGACGTTGTGTGCGAGGTAGCTGTGGGCTGACAGGCAGTATGTGCAGGCATTGGCCTCAGCGATGGCCAGCGCGATCTTCTCTCGGAGAACATAGGGCAGCACTCCGGCACTGAGTGCCCCGAACAGGTCCAGATAGCCCTTCAGCAGCGCGGGGCTGTTGGCCATGGATTTCGCAAAGTTGGGAATGGCCCCGAACACCGCCTTGACGGCTGGGAACAGCGCAGCTGCGGGGCCGGTTGCGGTAGCCGGGTCTACGGTGGGCAGACGGTTCATCGTCAACTCCTGAGGTCCGGTGACTGGCTCTGAGGTTACATCGTGCATCGGTACATGTGCATTTTGTAGAGCTCAACCCGCACCCTCATCTGGATGGCTCAAACGAACATCAACCACTCCTAACGTCACAACTATCGCTAACCATTACGTCAACCTCAAAATGGAGCCGACCGTCCCATCAAGATCATTTCATCGATCACGACTATCGATGAAATGGACCGGCCACAATTATTGGCTATTGACGAGAGGCTGCCCCATGCCAGCTAATTGCCTCGGCAGGCCCACCGCCGGGGGCGCATCGACATCGTAACCGATATCAATATATCGGAATGGCAACGCCGCACCCAAGACAACAGAACGTGAGGGGAACACGCAAACATGGATGGACGTCAGTATCGCCGTGGCCTCATCGCGGCTGCCGCCGCAATTGGAGTCCTCGTATCCATGTCCGCCTGCGCGGACGATCCAGTCATCGACGGCGATTCCGGCGAGCAGATAACACTGGTCGTCGATGTCTACGGCAAGTTCGGTTACGAAGACCTCTACAAGCGGTATATGCAGCTCCACCCAAATATCAAGATCACTGAACGTGGCACCGACACGGATCTCAGCGACTACAACGAGCAGATGGCCAAGTGGATCGCGTCCGGCTCCGGCGCCGGCGACATCGTCGCTCTGGAAGAGAGCACGATTGTCCAGTTCAAGTCCAGCCCAGAACGGTTTGTGAACCTCTACGACCACAGTGCAGGCAGTCTCGAACAGAACTTCTTGTCCTGGAAGTGGAAGCAGGGCCAGACGGCGGACGGCAAGTACCTCATGGGCCTCGGGACGGATGTCGGATCGATGGCTATCTGCTACCGCAAGGACCTGTTCGCGCGGGCCGGACTGCCGACCGATCGGGAGAAGGTCGCCGAACTGTGGCCGACCTGGCAGGATTTCATCGCTACCGGGAAGAAATTTGCAGCGGCGGAGAGAAAGGCCAAGTTCGTCGACGCGGCGACCAACTTCTTCAACACCGTCGTCATGCAGATCGCCAGCAACAGCAGCGGATACACATACTTCGACACTTACAATAAGCTGGCACTGGAGACGAACCAGGATGTTCGCACCGCCTGGGACCTGACCACCCAGATGATCGAGTTGGACCTCTCAGCTGGCTTCCCGTCCTTCACCGACGAGTGGAAGGCGGGGTTGAAGCAGTCACAGTTCGCGACCGTCGGTTGCCCGGCCTGGGTAACCGGCATCATCGCTGGCGAGGCAGGGGCCGGCCAGGCCGGGAAGTGGGACGTCGCCAGGGCCCCCGGAGGCGGGGGCAACTGGGGTGGCTCGTTCCTGACCGTCCCGAAGCAGAGCAAGCACCAGAAGGAAGCCGTCGCCCTGGCCAAGTACCTCACCGACGTCGAAGCCCAGATCAGCGTGTTCAGCAAGGTGGGCAATCTCCCGTCGAACCCGAGAGCACTTCAGGACCCGTTGATCGTCTCGCTGAAGAACGAGTACTTCAGCAACGCGCCCACAGGTGAGATCTTCGCAGCGGGGGCGACCTCCCTGAGCCCGTGCTACTTCGGTCCGAACAACGCCGCCGTGCGGACAGAGGTGGAAAACGCCCTGCACAGTATCGAGACGGGGAAACGCACGGCCGATGAAGCCTGGCAGGACGCGCTGGCGAAGGGCAAGGCCGC
>JAFGOK010000676.1 GCA_016926535.1 Micromonosporaceae bacterium
AGGTCAAACTGCCCACCCAGCGGCTGACCAGCGGTCGTCGCATGGTCATGCTGGCGGTGTTCTCACTGATTCCCTCCGTGGTGCTGCTGGTGGAGGTGGTCCGGGGAGCCGTCCGCGATGGTGCGGTGATCGCGATCCTATCCGGGCTGACGTTTCTGCTGGTGTACTTCCGGCTGGTCGGGGTGGTCGACATGCACCGCAAGGCGTTCACCAGGGAACGCGTGCTGCGCCGTGCCGGGGCCGCTCTGGTGTCCGCGACCGAGATCGGCCAGGTCGATGCGGCCATACGCGTCGCGCTGGGCGAGCTGCTGCCGGCATACCGCCTGGTGCTGCTGCTCAGCCCGGCGGAGGAGCCCCAGCCAGGCGACAGGTGTGTCGCCGTCGGGCCCTCCACGGTCAGCGTGACACCGTCTGGCGGCGGGTCGACCCTGCGCCGCGTCGAGGAGTTGGGACCGCGGGTGGCGGAGCGGATCGAGGGATTCGAGACTGCTCTGATCTGCCCGCTGGTGGTCGAGGACCGGCTGTCTGGGGACATCCAGGTCGGCATGATCGTCCTTGCGGCCCCGGAGGATGCGCTCGTCGGTCTGGAAGGCGCGGTCGATGTGCTCGCCTCCCAGGCCGCGATGGCCGTCGAGCGGATCGGTTTGTGCGACGAGATCTACCGGAGGCGCAGCGAGGAGTACTTCAGGACGCTCGTGCACAACATGTCGGACGTCATCCTCATCCTGGAAGACGACGACACGGTCCGGTATGCCAGCCCCGCAGCGGCGACGCTGTTCGGTCCCGACGAGCTGGTGGGAAGGTCCCTGTACGATCTGCTCCACCCCCGGGAGCGGCCGGGGGCCCGCCGGGCGGTCGCAGCGGCCCGAGGGGAACGGGCAGCCAGCCAAGAGCCGGCCGGGGGGGACTGGAACGTGCTGCCCTCGGGTGGGAAGCGGGCGCAGGTCGAGGTGTCCTTTCAGGACCTGCGAGGTGACCAGACCGTCCGAGGACTGGTCGTGACGATGCGAGATGTCACTGAACGTCGCCGGTTGGAGCGGGAGCTGACCCACCAGGCATACCACGATGCGCTTACCGGCCTGGCCAACCGCATCCTGTTCACGCAGCGGATGCATCAGGCAATCGCCGGTGCCGTGCGAACCGGGCAGGTCATCGGGGTGTTGATTGTCGATCTTGATGACTTTAAGATCATCAACGACACGATGGGACACGGATGTGGGGACGAGTTGCTGGCCTCGGTCGGCCGCAGGCTCATCTCGGCCGTCCGGCCCCGGGACACGGTCGCTCGACTGGGTGGGGACGAGTTCGCCATCCTGATGCGCGACGCCGGTGAGGAGGCCGAGGTCGAGCGGTTGGCCGATCAGGTGCTGGCAACGTTCGTCGAGCCGGTGACGCTCGGCGGGCAGATCATCACCTGCGCCGCCAGCGTCGGCTTGACCACCAGCCGGGAGATGGCCGACGACGGGCAGGAGTTGCTCCGGCAGGCCGATCTCGCCCTGTACATGGCGAAGAGTTCCGGGAAGGGGCGGGCCGTCCTGTACCAGCCTGAATTGCACAGTGCCATCCGCCAGCGCCTAGAGCTGCGGGCTGAGCTGGACCAGTCACTCAACGACGGTGACTTCGTCCTCTACTACCAGCCGATTGTCGATCTTGCGACCGGTGAGCCCGTCGGGGTCGAGGCCCTGGTGCGATGGATCCACCCGGCGAAGGGGCTGGTTCATCCGGGGCAGTTCATCGATGTCGCGGAGGAGAGTGGCCTGATCGTTCCGCTGGGGGCCTGGGTGCTCCGCGAGGCGATCGCGGCGATTGCCAGGTGGCACAGCGAGTTGCCCAATGGCCGGATGCTATATCTCAGCGTCAATGTATCAGCCAGCCAGTTCAGGGCGCCGGATTTTGTCGATCAGGTGATGGAGTTCCTGAAACAGTACGATGTCGCGCCCCGCTACCTGCTACTGGAAATAACTGAGAGTCTCCTTCTTCGGGATGACGACCGCGTTTGGACCGATTTACTGGCACTGCGCAGTGCCGGAGTCCGGGTCGCGATTGACGACTTTGGCACAGGATACTCGTCGCTCAGCTATCTGCGACAGGTTCCCATCGATATCGTGAAGATCGACAAGTCGTTTGTCGAAACGGTTTCGACATCGCAGCAGCAACGCGCGCTCGTCGATGGCATTATCGGCTTGACGCGTACGCTCGGACTGGAGGTCGTCGCTGAAGGTATTGAGGAGTCCACCGAACGTGAGGTCTTGTGTGAGATTGGTTGCCCCTTGGGGCAAGGCTTCCTCTTTGCGCAGCCCATGAGCTACGGTGACGCCATCCAGTGGATGCGGGCCATTGAGGTCGCAGCCTGACGGTGGTGTCCCCCCGATACTTCCCCTCGGGGCATCGAATCGCGCCTTGGAGAAGGGATCGTGGCATGCCCGGGTCATTGGGGTATTCCGCGTGGATGAATTCGGGCTCGTTCGAGTCGAGGTGGAGTGACCTCGACCGGTTGAGGACGGTCAGCCCGATGTATGACGCCGTCATTGATGAGGTCGACGGGCGTCATATCCGTATTGGGCGAGAATGGCTCGTCGATTTCGCCTCCTGCAACTACCTCGGATTCGATCTGGAGCCGCAGATTATTGAGGCGGTCGAACGGGAGATCCGGCGATGGGGGACCCATCCCAGCTGGTCCAGATTGCTGGGGAACCCTCGCCTGTACATCGATATCGAGGGTCGGCTGACAGAGCTCCTCGGTGCACCTGACACGCTGGTGCTGCCGACCATCACGCATATCCACCTCTCGGTGATCCCGGCGTTGGTCGGCACGGGGCAGGTGTTCGTCGACCGGCGCGCGCACAAGACCATCTTCGACGGTTGCCAGTACGCCGGCGGCCTCGGTGCGACCGTGCACCGGTTCCAGAGCCCGGAGCACCTTGACGACCTGCTGAAGCTCGCAGGGGGCGGGCGGAGGCTGGTGTGTATCGACGGCGTCAACAGCATGACCGGCAACCTTCCCGACCTGCCGATGTTTCTGGACATCTGCGGAAGGCACGACGCGGTGCTCTACGTCGACGATGCCCACGGGTTCGGCGTCGTCGGGGAGCGCGGGACTGGGGAGCCGTGCCCCTACGGCCTGCAGGGGAATTCGATCGTTCGGCATTTCGGTCTCGGCTACGACAACCTGGTGCTGGTCGGCGGGTTCTCGAAGGCCTACTCCGCCCTCCTGGCGTTCGTCGCCCTGCCGACCAGGGTCAAGGACTACCTCAAAGTGGCGGCTCCGCCATACCTCTACTCCGGACCGTCGCCGGTGGCCTCCCTCGCCGGCGTCCTGGCGGGCTTCGAGCTCAACGACGCCCGGGGCGACGAGCTACGCGGGCGGCTGTACCACCTCTCGCTCTCAGTTCTCAACCACGTCAGGGACCTCGGCCTGGCGACGCCGAACACCGGCAATGCCCCGATCGTCGAGTTGCCCATCGCTCCCGGGCATGATCTGGCTGAGGTCGCCGGTGAGCTGTGGCGGCGGGGCATCTACGTGACGCTGGCGGCCTATCCCCTCGTGCCGCGGGGGGAGGCCGGCTTCCGCGTCCAGCTGACCGCGAAACACACCAAGGCGGACGTCGAGGCGCTCACAACCGCGATCAGTGCGCTGGCGGCCGAGGGGGCGCTGCTCAGGGTCGGGCAGGAGG
>JAFGOK010000136.1 GCA_016926535.1 Micromonosporaceae bacterium
AGCACCAACCCATCGATCCCGACTGACCAGGGGAGCTCGGCATGCGTACCGCCATCGTCGTCGGCGCGGGGATCGCCGGCCTCGCCACCGCTGGATCCCTCGCCAGAACAGGGTGGAAGGTGACCCTGCTGGAACGCGACGATCGGGTGCGCCCCGGCAGAGGCGCGTTCGTGCTGTGGCCGAACGGCGTCCACGCGCTGCGCGCGCTCGGCCTGGCCGACGGGCTCGACGGGATCGCCACTCCCGTCCCGCCGTCCGGGATCCGCCGCCCCAACGGCCAGTGGCTGATCCAGCCCGGCCGCACCCGGATGGCCACGGGCGAGCGTCCGCTCATCGTCCACCGCGAGGATCTGCACGACGCGTTCATCGCTGGTCTGGGTGATCAGGTCGATCTGCGGTCCGGCACCACCATCCGGACGGCTCGCCCCAGGGCGGATCGCCCGGCGGTCTCCGACGGAAAGACGATCTTCGAGGCGGATCTCGTCGTCGCCGCGGACGGCGCCCACAGCGCGATCCGGCCGAGGCTCGTTCCGGAATCGGTGTTCGTCACTGCCGGGTACGCCGCGTGGCGGGCCTTCATCCCCGGGTACCGGGTCCCGAAACTGCCGGCCGACATCCCCGCCAGCGGGGAGACCCTGGGCGGCGGGCACCGCTTCGTGCACACGCTGCTCGGCGAGCGGGGCGCCGCGGCGGGAGGGACCTCCCGCGCCGGGATCGCCTGGGTGGCCACCGCCCCCGGCGCGCTCCGGCCGGAACCGCCGCAGATGCAACTGTCGCTACTGCGCCGCTGGTTCGCCGGCTGGCCAGCACCAACCGGGGATCTCCTCGCCGCGACGGAACCCGACGATCTCGTCCAGGATGATGTCGGAGAGCTGCGCCCGATCCCGCCCTCGCTCGCGTTCACAAACCCGACCGGCGGCTACGTCCTGGTCGGCGACGCTGGCCACGCGATGACGCACTACCTGGACCAGGGAGCGTGCCTCGCTCTGGAGGACGCCGCCACCCTGCACCAGACCGTGCGGGATGCGATCCCGGGCAGGACGCTGAGTCAGGCCATCGAGGACTACTCCCGGTTGCGCCGCCCGCGGGTCGTCAAGGTGGCCGCCCGCTCCCGGCGAATCGGCTCGGTCCTGCTCGGCAGCAGCGCCGGAGGCCTCGGCCTGCGGGCGAGGAACGTCGCCATGGGACGGTTCCTTCCCCGCCTGCTCGATCGGGCCGCCGCCGAGGCCGTCGACTGGACCCCCCCGTCGGGCTGACCCGAGGCCGTCGGCTGGATTCCGTCCGGCTGGACCCGAGGCTGGTCGGGGCAGGGCTCGCTCACTGAGGGGCTTGCTCACTGGGCGGCTTGCTCACTGGGTGGCGTTGGCCAGCCGCTTGCTGACGATGTCGAAGGCGACCGCTCCGATCAGCACCAGGCCCTTGACGGTCTGCTGCCACGCGGCGTCGATTCCCATGATTGACAGGCCCATGTTCAGCACACCCATGATCAACGCACCGATGACCGCACCGGTCACCTTGCCGATGCCGCCGGTGACCGCCGTCCCACCGATGAACGCCGCCGCGATCGCGTCGAGCTCGAAGTTCAACCCGGCAGCGGCGACCCCGGACCCGGCGCGGGAGGTGGTGACCACCGCCGCCACGCCGGAGAGCAGTCCCATGTTCACGAAGATCATGAAGTTGACCCGCCGGGTCTTCACCCCCGACAGCCTGGCTGCCGCCAGGTTGCCGCCCATGGCGTAGATGTGCCGGCCGAAGACGGTGTTGCCCATGATGAAGGAGTAGAGGATCACCAGCACCCCTACGATGATCAACACGATCGGGGTTCCGCCGGCGCTCAGCGCCAGCAGGTAGGTGATGTAGGCGATCAGCGCGACGAAAATGACCAGCTTCGTGACGAACGCCGCGAACGGCTCCAGCCGCAGCTCGTTGCGTGCCAGCGCCCGGCGGGCACCGATCTGGGTGATGACGAGGCCCACGATGGTGACGATCCCGATGAGCAGGGTCACGCCGTCCAGCTGGCCGAGGAACCCCAGGGAGTTGGGCAGCGAGTTGCTGGCGATCGCGTTGAACGCGTCGGGAAGGCCGGCGACGGTCGTCCCGACCAGGGTGATCGCAAGACCGCGGAACAGCAGCATGCCGCCCAGGGTCACGATGAACGCCGGGATCCCGACGTAGGCGACCCAGAACCCGTGCCAGCAGCCGACAAGGCCGCCGATCGCGATCGAGGCGAACACCGCGACCAGCCACGGGACATGCCAGTCCGCCATCATCAGCGCGCACAGGCCGCCGATGAAGGCGACGACGGACCCGACGGACAGATCGATGTGCTGGGCAACGATGACCATCACCATGCCGATGGCCAGGATCAGCACGTAGGCGTTCTGCTGGATCAGCGCGGCGACGTTGTTCGGGTACAGCAGGCGCCCGTCGGTCAGGATCTGGAAAGTGACCACGATGACGGCCAGGATCGCCATCATCCCGTACTGCCACAGGTTTTGGCCGAGATAGGTCGTGAGGGCTTTGGCGCTGCTGGTTCCGGTCGTGTGGTGAGGCTGGTGCAGGGTCGTGGACGCGCTCACGACGCCCCTCCGTTCTTTTCCATGGTCATGTACCGCATCAGCCCCTCCTGGGTCGCCTCCGCCCGCCGGACCTCACCGGTGATGCGCCCCTGGCTCATGGCGTAGATCCGGTCGCAGATCCCCAGGAGTTCCGGCAGCTCCGACGAGATGACGAGGATGGCCTTCCCGGTGTCGGCCAGGGTGTTGACGATTTCGTAGATCTCGAACTTCGCGCCGACGTCGATCCCGCGGGTCGGCTCGTCGAGGATGAGCACCTCCGGCTCCGCGAACAACCACTTGCTCAGGACGACCTTCTGCTGGTTGCCTCCGGAGAGCTTGCCCGCCGGGATGTCGACGCTCTCAGCCTTGATGTTCAGGTCGACGCGAAGCTCATCGGCCCGGGTGATCTCGGCGGCGGCGTCGACGATCCCGAGGCGGGCGATGCGTTCCAGGTTCGCCGCGGAGATGTTGCGCTTGATGTCCTCGATGAGGTTGAGGCCGTAGCGCTTGCGGTCCTCGGTCGCGTAGGCGATGCCGTTGGCGATCGCCTCGTCCACCGTGTGAACCTGGACTTCCCGGCCGTGCAGGAGCAGCCTCCCGGAGATGTTCGTGCCATAGCTGCGCCCGAACACACTCATCGCCAACTCGGTCCGCCCGGCCCCCATCAGGCCGGCCAGGCCGACGATCTCCCCCGCGTGGATGGACAGGGCCGCCTTCTCCACGACGATCCGGGACCGGTCGATCGGGTGGTGCACGGTCCAGTCCTCGATCCGCAGCACCTCCGCCCCGACGGTCGAAACGTGCCGGGGGAAACGATGCTCCAGGTCACGGCCGACCATGGCGCGGATAAGGTGGTCCTCGCTGACGGGTTCCGCGCCGTGCATGTCGAAGGTCCCGACACACTCCCCGTCGCGGATGACCGTCGTGGTGTCCGCGATCGCGGCGATCTCGTTGAGTTTGTGGGAGATGATCACAGAGGTGATGCCCTGCTGTTTGAGCTCTCGGATGAGATCCAGCAGGTGAGCGGAATCCTCATCATTGAGCGCTGCGGTCGGCTCATCGAGGATGAGCAGCTTGACCCGTTTGGACAGCGCCTTGGCGATCTCGATGAGTTGCTGCTTGCCGACGCCGAGGTCGGTGATCCTCGTATCTGGCTGCTCGTCCAGGCCTACCCTGGCCAGCAGGGCGGAGGCCTGCCGGTTCGTCTGCGCCCAGTTGATGATCCCCCGGGTCGCCCGCTCGTTGCCGAGGAAGATGTTCTCCGCGATCGAGAGGAACGGGCTCAGCGCGAGTTCCTGATGGATGATGACGATGCCGCGCTGTTCCGAGTCACGGATGCTCCGAAAGCGGCACGGCCGCCCCTCGAAGACGATCTCACCCTGGTACGTGCCGTGAGGGTAGACCCCGCTGAGGACCTTCATCAGAGTGGATTTCCCAGCGCCGTTCTCACCGCAGATGGCGTGGACCTCCCCCGGCTGCACGCTCATCGTGACCTCCCGCAGCGCGACAACGCCCGGGAAGACCTTGATGATGCCTCGCATGTCGAGGATCGGGGCCGTACCGGATGGCATGAGGACTCCCCTGGTACTTGCTGGTCGAGTCGAGAGTGGATGTCCGGAGTG
>JAFGOK010000137.1 GCA_016926535.1 Micromonosporaceae bacterium
GGGAGTGATGAGGGGTGATATCTTATGATGTCAGCATTTTTCTGATTTGTACATTTACATCATAATATATTACAGGATCTCGATGAGTATCATCGTGAGCGACCGAGGCTCCCAGTCTGGATGGTTCTGGCGGGTGCGTGCGGGTGCGTGTCGCCCAATCAGGGATGTTGCCAGCCCCAGGGCCGTGTCTCACGCGGCATCGTGGCTAGAGTGGGTCGGTCAAACCGGATTTTGGCCTACAAAGACCTACGAGATGGACAACCGGGAGGAGCGCTGCGGTGGACCCCATCCGGCTCGGTCGGCCGGCCGTCAGGGGTGGTCGGATCCGCGTCCCCGTCGATCCCGGATCTGCCCGCCGCTGGTTGCGGGGAAACGACTTCTGGGTCGAGTATCCGGGCCTTGAGAACCTGGCCGACCTCGATGACGCGATACTCGTCATCCCGGCCCTCGGCACCGTCGCGACGATCGCGTTCGCCCTCGGCACGCCAGTGGTGGTGGAGCGGATCGACCAGGTCTTCGCCACAGCGGTGGAAACGCTGGCCCCGATGTTCGGCGGTATGTACCCGGACTTCCGCCCGGAGGGCTTCGCGCTGCTGGGCGAGCGCGTCGCTCCTCGGCCGGGCGTTCCCGTGGAGCGCGAGCGCGCGCTGCTGATGTTCTCTGGCGGGGTCGACTCCACGTCGTCGCTCATCGGGCACCGGGACGAGGTGTCGGCGTTGCTCTCGGTCTGGGGCGCCGACGTCCGGTCCTCGGACAGCGCGCTGTGGAGCCAGCTGTGGGATCTGGTGCGCGCCGGCGCCCTGACCGCCGGCCGGCAGCTGCTCGTGGCGAGATCGAACATGCAGGACGTCGTTGACGGTCCGGCGCTGACGCGCCGGTACCGGAGCACCCTCGGCGGCGGGACATGGTGGGGTGCTGTCCAGCACGGATTGGCGCTCTGCACCATCGCCTTCCCCGCCGCAGCCTCGCTCGGGCTGCCACGGGTCCTGCTCGCCAGTTCGGACCTCGGCCATCCGCCAGTGCCGTGGGGTTCCACCCCCCAGACGGACCGGCAGATCAGGTGGTCCCGCGGTCGGGTTGAGCATGACCAGCCGGGCATGTCGCGTCTGCGGAAGATCATGGATGTGATCGCTCCGTACGTCCGCGACGGGGGGCAGCTCACGCTCGCGGTCTGCTTCCAACCGGGCCGAGGCCGCGAGGGCGTCAACTGTGGACGCTGCGAGAAGTGCCTGCGGACGGCGACGCAGGTGCTGACGGCTGGCATACCGCCCTGGGAGGTCGGGCTGCCCCTGTCGCCGCAGACCGTCGCCCACGCCCGGGAATGCCTTGCGGGCGGGCGCTGGCAAGGAGACCACGGCCATCAGGACTGCTGGGAGGAAATCAGGGCCAGCGTGCCAGCGACCCTTGTCGGGGTGAACGCGATCCCGTTCGTTCGGGAGTACCTGGAGTGGTTGCGGGACAGCGACCTCGTCATCGACACCTCGGGCAGGCAGCGGTTGTTGCACTCAATCATCCGTGATGTGCAGTACGTGGGTGCGAGAACGTTGGGGTGGCTCCCGCTGTGGGTGCGCAAGTGGTGCGCGCGCCGGGTTGCACGTGTTTTGGGCGAGGGATGATCGCGCTGGGCAGGATCCGAACCGATACGCTCGTCAGTAACTCGATCTTTATTCTCGCTTCGAGCCTGACGACCGGAGCTTTCGGGTTCGCCTTCTGGACGATCAGCGCTCGGCTGTTCACAGTGCAGCAGGTCGGCTTGGCAAGTACCATGCTGAGCGCCGCCCAGCTCATCGCGTGCTGCAGCCTGCTTGGCTTCAACCAGACCTCTGTGCTTGCACTGCCCACCTCCTCCGAACCGGACCGGCTCATCAACACCGGCCTGGCACTGGTGTTCTGCGCCGGGGTCGTCCTGTCGACCAGCTATGTCATGCTCGCCCCCTCGCTGGTGCGAGACCTGGCATTCGTACGCGACTCGCAGTGGTACTTCCTCGGGTTCGTCGTCCTCACGGCGCTTGGCGGGGTCAATCTGGCCACCGACTCCATCTTCATCGCCTACCAGGAAGCCCGCTACAACCTGCTGGTCGACGGATTCGTGCAGGGCGCCGTGAAAATCGTCTCGCCGGTGGCCCTCACCTGGCTTGGAACGTATGGCATGTTCGCCTCCGCAGGTATCGCTACGGCCGTCGCGGCGGTGTGCAGCATGGTCCTGCTCATGCGGCGCTTCGCGTACCGGCCGCGACTGGAGATCTCCGGGCGACTCATCCGCCGCGAACTGGCCTTCTCCTCTGCGGCCCACCTGGCACAGCTTCTGGACATGTTGCCAGTCCTCGTCCTTCCCATCCTCGTCGTCAGGGTCCGCGGGGCGCAGGACGCGGCGTACTTCTTCATCGCGTTCCAGGTCGCCAGTCTCCTCTACTCGGGGGTCTACGCCATCACGCAGGCGACGTTCGCCGAGGGCACGAACCATCCGGGATCCCTGCGGGATCTGGCGCGACGCTCGGCGTATCTCCTGCTCGTCGTGCCGGCAGCGGCGGTCACGTTCGCGCTGCTCGGTCCGCAGGTGCTGGGCCTGGTCGGCCAGGCGTACCGCAGCGAGGGCACTGGCATGCTCGTCGTCTTCAGCCTGGCGGCGGTGGTCGTGGCGCCAGTCTCGTGGACCACGGTGCTGCTCAAACTCAGCGGCCAGCTCGGGGCGCTGGTCGGGTCGAGTGCCGTCCGGAACGTCGGCGTCTGCGTGCTCGCCGCATCCTGGCTGCACCGGGGTCTGGTGTGGGTCGCCGTCGCGTGGTTCGTGGGGGAGGCGGTCTCGCTGGTGATCCCTGCCTGGGTGCTGGTCCGTGCCAGAGGGACGGGCGCTGGCCCGTGCCAGAGGGAAAGGAATGGGGTCACCGCATGAAGATCCTGCTGTCGCACGCGTACTCTCGGGACAACGCTGGCGACGCCGCGCTGCTGAGCGTGCTCATTCAGGACGTGCGTGAGGTTTTTCCTGGCGCCGACCTGACCGTGCTCATGATGGACGAGGTCCAGCAGGGAGAGACCTTTGACGGCGTGCCGGTCCGGCCATCGCTCCTGAAC
>JAFGOK010000677.1 GCA_016926535.1 Micromonosporaceae bacterium
CTGCGGTCAGAATTCATATGCCAGCGGGTGCCGGGGTCCGCAAAATCATGATCAAGGGATGCACACGGAGCGTCGGGCATCCTGAATGCGCGATAGGTCGTGCTCAGGGGTGGCTGGGGATGACCAGGCCGGGGTCGGCTGCGGCAGTCACGCTGGTCGTCCCCGGGTCGACGCCTGCAAGGATGAGCTTGCCCTGCTCGACCAGCCGCTCCGGTCGCCCGCCCGCCGAGGTGACCACCAGCGACTCGGGATCATCAATCCCAAGTTTCTCCAGGTCCAGCTCGATCCGGCCGTCCATGTTGGCCGGCAAGGTCACCGTGAGGGTGAAGCCGCCCTGCCGGTCGAGCGTCACGGCCACCGCCCCGCGAATCGTCGGGACGACCGCTTCGAACCGGGTCAGCGGGCCGGGCTGCGGAGCGACCAGCACGGTCGCCGCCCCGGGAGCCAGCACCCGGACACCGGCGACCTGCCGGGCGACGACATTGGCCGGGGCAGAGCCCCAGGCGTGCGAGAAGGTGGTGTTGCTCTTCAGGGAAGGATCCCAGGCCTCCATCACCATCGTCGCCGCGAGATCGTCGAGCATGTGCAGCCAGGACGACTGCTCCGTACTGGTCATCAAGGAGAATCCAGCGTCGCCCCGGCCACAGCGGTACAGGGCGTCCAGCAGGAACTGTGCACCGTAGACACTCATCCGCATCCCGCCAGTTGCCAGCCACGCACCGAGAGTGCTCAGTTCGGTGTCCTCGGCAACCCCCAGCGCGACCGGGAAGGCGGTGGCGTGCTGCGCCGGGTGGGTCGTCCCGACCCCGTCGGCGTAGCAGCCAGCCTCCCCGTCGAGCAGGTGCTCGTTGATCGCGGCCCGGAGGGCCGCCGCGCGCCCGGCGTAGTCCTCGGCCTCCGCCGCCCGGCCAAGCGTCGCGGCGACCTGCGACAGCGCGGCGTAGGCCGCGAACTGCCAGCTGTTGATCACAGTATTGACAGTGGTGAAAACGTACCCATCCCGGTTGGCCGCTGGCCAGTCGACCAGATCGCCATTGACCTGGCTTGAGCTGCCCGGCGCCTTCTCGACCAGCCCTTCGGCGTTGCGCAGGCTGTCGAGATTCCGTGCGACGAAGATGTCGTAGTCCGCAGCCAGCTGCCTGGCGTCCCCGGTGTGCAGATAGTCCTGCCAGGCCAGCAGGACCGGCATGATCCGGTACTCCGTCGGCCAGGTCGGACGCCAGGCCAGCAGGGAGTTGGAGTACCGCGCCAGCGCGAAGGACCGCTGCGTCGCGTACTCCGACAGCTGGTTGATCAGCGCGTCTCCCTCGTACGGCCCGCGTTCCCTGGTCGGCGTGTCCTGGTAGACATCCAGGCGGGTGGCCTCGATCGAGTAGCGGCACAGCTCCCAGACGCGGTCGAGCTCCGCCGAGGAGCTCGCGAATGACGCATCCCGGTCATTCCATGGCATCTTAAGCGCGACACCCACGATCGCCTCGGCCGAGCCCAGATCCAGGTCCAGCGCCGGGTCGGTGATGAGCTCCGCCCACCGGAACCCCCGGTACCCCCAGTGCTCGATCTCCTGGTCGCCGTCCCGGAGCCGCCAGGTCTCCCGGTAGACGTTGCCTGCCCGCAGCTGGTAGCGCACCCGGCCGTCTGCTTGGAGCTCTTCCCCGAGCCGGACCTCGACGGCCTGCCCAGCGACCCCAGTGATGACCAGCCGGAGGCCACCGACGATCTCCCGCCCGAGGTCGACCCGCCAGACGCCGGCTGCCAGCCGCTCCACCGAGGCGGGTTTCACCAGGAAGCGCCCGATCGGCTCAACCTGGGTCGAGGCGAGCGCCGGCATGGGATCACGGACCTCCGCTGCCAGCCAACCACTGTCGTCGAAGCCAGCCTCGCGCCAACCAGCCGGCTCGTCCCGAGCGTCGACGTTCTCGCTCGGCGCGGTGTAGTAGCTCGTGTTCAGCCCGGCAGCCGGTGGAAGCCACCGCGCACCCCTGCGGACCCGCCACTGCTCGCCCGTTCCGATGATCTGCCTGGTCCCGTCGGAGAACTCGACCACCAGCTGGGCAAGGAACCGCTGGTCCTGGGTCGTCCAGCACAGGGCGGCCAGCGCGTTGGCCCCCGGATGCACCAGCCGGGTCACGTCGTGGATCGCGTACCGCGTCTCCCCGGCCTTCGCCCTGGCTGGGCCGACGCCGGCGAAAGTCCCGTTGATCCAGGCCCGGTAGACGTACTGCCGCCCGACCTCCGCCGACCGCCCGGTCGCGCAGAGGAAGGCGCTACAGATCTTTTTGCTCTGCGGCAAGGTGAACTCCGTGCGCAGCGCCGCCCAGTCCCGGGTCTCTCCCAGGAGGGCCAGCAACTCCTGGCTGACCGCCGTCATCAGGTCGCCTCCGGTGACCGTCCCGCCGAAGAACGCCCCGGCCCCCTCCTCGAAGGTCTCGTCGACCAGCACCTGCCCAGCGGGGTCGGTGAACCGGACGCTGTGGACGCGCTGGGTCTCGGTACGCCCGTTCCGGAAACCGATCGTGCCGGCAGCGTAGGTCGGGTCGGTGGTCATGTCGACGAGGACCCCGTCGATGAACGTGCTGATGGTGTCGCCGACCAGCTCGATAGCCAGGGTGAACGGGGTGCCGATCGGAACGGCGACCGGAAGCTCGACGTCCTTGAGCACGCTGTAGGTCCCGGACTTGCGGACGTGCGGCTTGATCCGGCCGGGCGTCCCGCCGACGACCTGCCACAGGTAGGTGTTGCTCGCGTTGGCCGCGCGCAGGAACAGCCCGACAGACACCGCCGTGATGGTCAGCTCGACCTCCAGCCGGCCGTCACCGAGGGTGAGCGTCCCATCAGGCGCCCAGATGGGCTCAGCGGACCAGGTCGGACCAGTCTCGGTCACCATCCGGCTCGGGCGGGACCAGGCAAAGGCCCGCTTCGGACCAGCCCAGGTACGCACCCGCCAGTGATAGGTCGTCGCTGGCGCCAGGGCTGGGCCGGCGTACCCGACGGCGACCGAAGCGGTCGACTCGACCCGGCCGGAGTCCCACACCGCGCCGCCCCGGCGGTCCAGCTCTCGCGCGGTCCGGGCGACCTGGATCTGGTATGCGACCTGCCGGGAACTCGGCTGATCAGCCGCGACGATCCAGCTCAACCGCGGCTGGGTGGTGACCCCGAGCGCATCGCTCATGAGGTCGGCCAGCAGCCCGGTGGGCCGGGCCGGGCCACCGTCCGCGTTCCCGTCCCCCGCCGGCGCCAGAGCGCCCAGCTCAGCCGCCTCCGCCGCCCGGCTGGCCCCGAGCACGCCGAGCGTCGCGGCCCCGCTGGCAGCGGCCAGCGTCGCGGCCCCACCAGCCGCGGCGAGCACCTGACGACGGTTCACCGGCACTGACAGCGGCAACCCGCGCATGAGCGTTCCCCTCACGATCCCCACCCTGGTGATGCGGATGCAAGGAAAGCCCGCACCAGGCAAATTGTCAACATGGATGGACCGGGAGGATCGATGCGTCTACCTGGTCTACTGTGCTCTGGGGACGCGGCGCTCGCGCCGCTGGTGGCGGGGAGGGTCATGCAACGCGTTGTGCTGGAACGCTTTGTCGCCGAAGACGGTCGGATACGTATTGACCTGGAGGTCGCCCCAGCTGTCGGATACGCAACGGTCAGCAGTCGCCTGGCAGCGGTCCGCAGGCTCTCAGTCACAAACATTGGCGATCAGCCCGTCGCCGGCCTCCGCCTGACCATCGAACTGCTCAGTACCGGCGGACTGATCTCGCCTCCCTGGACAGTGACCCCGCAGAAGGCACTCCTCCCAGAATCCATCCTGACCTGGGAGGATTTCGGGGCACTCGCCCCGAGTCTCGCCGTGCTCCGCGAGATCGACGAAACGTTCACCGCCGACTACCGGGCGGTCGCCTCCCACGCGGAGGGTCCGAGCCTCCGGATGGTCGCTCCGACCACGGTGCTGGCGCACAACGAGTGGTTCAACAGCCCCGCGCTCCAGGACTCGCTGGCCGCCTTTGTCCAGCCCAGCTCGTATGCGGTCGACACCGTCCTCAGGGCAGCCGCGGGCATCCTGCTCAACCGCACCGGATCAGCGGCGCTCCAGGGGTACCAGGCTGGTCCGGACCGCGCCATCATGATCGCCGGAGCGGTGTACGAGGGGCTCAGAGGGCTGGGCCTTCGGGTGCGGAAACCCCCCGGAGACGGCCCGTTCGAGCAGGCCGCGCACCGGATCCGGATGACCAGCGCGGTACTCAACCAGCGGGCGGGTACGGCCCTCGATCTCTCGGTCACCTATGCCGCCTGCCTCGGGGCGGCCGGCCTCCGCCCACTGATCTGGCTGTCCCGGCAGCACGCCTTCGCCGGGCTGCTGCCAGACGAGCGAACTCTCGGGGCAACGGTCGTCACGGACCACGAGACCATACTGTCGCTGGTCGACAGCGGGCTGGTCATCCCTGTCGAGCTCACCGGGATCGGTGGTGGGGAGGCGGCATCCGTGGACTTCACGGACGCGGTCGCCGCCGGTCTGGAAAACTTCCGCACCGTCGAGGTCCTGAGTGTCGTCGATGTCGCCCTGGCCCACCGTAGCGACATCCAGCCGATCGCTTCCGGGGAGCGGCCGGTCTCCGAGGACATGCCAACCTCGATCATCTCTCCGGTGATCACGACAGCCGCTGGTGAGGCCGGCCGCATCGTCCTGCCAGAGGGGGTCGCCAAGACCAGGCTCAGCAGGCACAGCTCGGAGGGGGACGAGGCTCCGCCGCTGGCGGATCCGGCTCCTGCCAGGATCCGGCGCTGGAAGAAGGCCCTGCTCGATCTCAGTCTCCGCAACCCGCTGCTCAATCTACCCAGTGACCGGTACAAAGGAGTCGATCTGCACCTCGCGGCCGGTTCCCTCGCGGTGCTCGACGATCTCATCCACGACGGGGACCCGCTCCACCTGGTCGCAGACCACAACCTCGCCCCGGAGGATCTGACCTCCAGGCTCACCGCCCACCGGCGGGTCGAGCTCTCGCTCAGCCCGCAGCGGTACGTGGCGACGATGCGGACGCTGCAACGCGACGCCCGGACGATGCAGCAGGAGACCGGCGGCAACTATCTGTATCTGACGCTCGGTACCCTGGTCCACCCGAAGACCGGCGGCGGCCAGGCCAGCGCTCCTCTCTTCCTGCTCCCGGTCAGGATCGAGGGCGGGGCTGGCGGGAGCGGATACTCCCTGGTCATCGACGGCCCGGAGATCGCTGCCCCCAACCACTGCCTCGTCGAGTGGCTGCGGGTTAAGCACGACGTCCGGGTGCCGCAGCTGGAGTACCCAGCGCAGGATGAGCACGGCATCGATATCCCGAAGGCGCTCGCGGCGATCAGTGCGGGGCTGGTCGAGCACCAGCTGCCCTACCACGTCGAGGAGCGGGCAAGCCTCCGGCTGCTGCAGTTCCCAACGTTCCAGCTGTGGCGCGACCTGACGGACCACTGGGCGACCTTCCTGGAGAACCCGGTGGTCCGGCACCTGGTGACGGCGGGTGGAGAGCCCTTCGCCGATCCGGCCGGGAACGACCACTGCCCTCAGGTTGACGAGGCCAGCCTGCATCTGCCGATCCCCGCAGACGGCTCGCAGATGCGAGCGGTGATGATGGCGGAGCGCGGCCAGTCGTTCGTGCTCGAAGGGCCGCCCGGCACCGGAAAGTCGCAGACCATCACCAATCTCATCGCCCGGTGTATCGCCAGCGGCCGCACGGTGCTGTTCGTCGCTGAGAAGGAAGCAGCGCTCGACGTGGTCCGCAGCCGGCTGGCCCGGATCGGGCTGGCACCGTTCGTCCTGAACCTGCACGGGCGCAAGCAGTCGATGAACGCCATCCGGCAGCAACTGCTGGAGGCCCTCGCCCAGTACGACCGGAGCGATCCGGCGGCCTGGAAAGCGACGGTCGCGGCGTACCAGACCATGATCGCTCCGCTGATCGCCTACCCCGACCGGGTGCACCGGCCGAACGCCTCCGGCCTTTCGACCTGGTCCGCCTACGAGGCACTGCTCGCAACGGACGACAGCCCGAACGACGGCACCGTGGACGGGCCGGTCGCCCCGATTCCCCCCGAGTACCTGGAGTTGCCGGACGAGCGGCGGGCCCGGGTCGAGCTGGCGCTGCGGGAACTGCCGATGGTGGCCCGGTCCGCCGGGCTGCGGCCCGGGCATCCCTGGGCGTGCTGCGGGCGGCACACCGTCACCGGCCTCGACGCGAGCGTCGTCACGGGGATCGCCGCCAATCTGGAAGCGATCAGATCCCAGCTGGCCCAGCGGCCGTCGCTGGTCACCCTGCTCCGCGGTCTCGCCAGCCCGTTCGAGCTCGCAGAACTCCTGCCCGCCGTGCGGCTGGCCGTCACTGGCACCCTGGCCGGCAGGGCTCCGACCAGCGTGGTCGCGACGACCCAGCCGGACGCCACCGGGGAGCATGCCGCGCTGCGGCGCGAGGTCGACCCGGCGTGGGAGGGCAATGCCTCCGCAGTCGAGGCCGATCTCGCCATGTTCCACCAGACCTATATCGCCGAGCTGCACGCCTTCCGGCCGGAAATCTATGATCACGCCGCCCTCGACGCCTGGTACGAGGAGGCGCGGGACGCCGGGGCCCGGCTGTTCGGCCGGGCCAAGCGGCTGGCGACCATCAGCGACCGGCTGGCCGCCTACCTGCGGACGCCGACGCCGCTCGATCCGGACGCCCTTGAGCGCCTGCTGGCCCGCCTGCTGGCCATCCGCAGCCACGAATCAGCCATCAACCAGCGGGTACGGGAACTGGGCTGCCTCGGGCTGCCCCCGGGATGGCGGCCGGTCGACGCCACCGCCCTCGCCCGGTTCGCAGAGGCGAAGAACGCCAGCGTGATCACCGGCCAGCTCCAGACCCGGCACCCGGCAGTACTGGCGTTGCTGGAGCGGGGCATCTCCGCCGACGATGCCGATCTGCTCGAACGGCTGGCCGGTGGATGGGGGTCGTGGAGTACCAGCCTCCAGATCGGCGAGGCGGAGGTGCTGCGGTGGGTGGCCGGCCTGCACTGGCTCGACGCCTGGCAGCGGGATGGGCAGCAGTGGCTCACCGATCTGCGGGAGGGTCAGCTCCGCGCGATCTGGCGGTGGGGGGCACTCCTGTCCCATGCGGACGTGCTCGCAGAGGCCGGGCTGACCCAGCTGCGCGAGTTGCTGCTGTCTGGGGAACTACCCATGCCAGCGGCGGAGCTGGCCTACCGCAGGGGTGTTGCGACCACGGCGCTGGCCGAGCGCCTTCGCTCCGAAGGGCTGGAGTACTTCGACGCCGAGGCGCACGACGCGAGGATCAGCCAGTTCGCGGCGGTCCGGGAGGAGCTCCAGACCGCCCTGACCACCCGGATTCCGGCTGGTCTGCTGCGCAGGCGCCCCTTCGACCCCGCAGACTGCCACGGTCGCGTCGCCGCGGTTCTGGCGGAGCTCAACCGCAGGCGGGGCGGCAAGTCCTTCCGGGATCTCTACGCGGCGGCGGCGGACGTCATCCTGGCCCTGACGCCGTGTGTCCTGGTCAGCCCGGCCTCCGCAGCCACGTTCCTTCCCCCTGACGCGACCAAGTTCGATCTCGTCGTCTTCGACGAGGCATCGCAGATCCGGACGGCGGAGGCCATCGGCCCGATGGGGCGGGGCCGGGCCACCATCGTCGTCGGCGACTCCCAGCAGATGCCCCCCTCCCGCATGATGAGGGCCGCTGGCGGGATCGCGGACGTCGACCTGGGCGACGAGATCGCGCAGCTCGACGAGCTGCCGGAGGACCGCGACAGCATCCTGCGGGAGGCCGTCGAGTCGCAGCTGC
>JAFGOK010000678.1 GCA_016926535.1 Micromonosporaceae bacterium
AAGAGGATGATTGCCGGGGCGAGGAAGGCGTACGGCACCCGGGCGGATGCCGTACGCCTGACGCGCCCGGTGGCTGGGGCGGCCGGGGAGGCCGAAGCAGCCTGGGCCATGGCGGGTCCTTCCCGAACTATTTACTGATCTTGAAACCGTTCTTTTCCATGTCCGAGACCGTTGCGGTCTGCATGGCGTCGACTGCTGCGGCGAAGGCCGTCTTCTCGGTGATCGCCTTGTTGAAGCTGTCCTTGTAGGTGCTGTAGGTGACGTTGACGTTCGGGCCCCAGGTGAAGCCGGCGGCCCCGTCGGCGATGGTCTTGGCCGTCGCGTAGAAGTCCGTCTGCTGGGAGAAGAACGCCGGAGGAGTGCTGAACGCCGACCCGGACTGGGCATCGCGGCACGCTGGGTAGATCGAGGCCTGCTTGACCAGGGCCTCGGTCGCGGTGGCATCGGTGTTCAACCAGACGGCGAACTCCGCTGCCTGCTTGAGGTGCTTGGACTTGGCTGCGATGGCCGTGGATGATCCGCCCCAGTTGCCGGTCTTGTGCTCACCGGCGGTCCACTGTGGCATTTCGGTCATGCTCCACTTGCCCTTGGTGTCCGCCGCGTTGCCCTCCAGGACGCCCGGAGCCCAGATGGCGCTCGGCCACGCCAGCAGGGTGCCGTCGTTGAGAGCCTTGTTCCAGTCCGCGGTGTACATGGGCTTGTTGTCGACCGCGCCGCTGGCGACCAGATCGCCCCAGTACTCCGCGACCTTCTTGGTCGCCGCGTCGTTGACGCTGACCTTCCAGCTGTCGCCGCTGATGCCCCACCAGGAGGCACCAGCCTGCTGCGAGAGCCCGGCGAACCAGCCCGGGTCGGCGGAGGAGAACGTCGTCAGGTACCTGCTGGAGTCCTTCTCCCGCAACTGCCTGGCGACCGTGGCGAATTCGTCCCAGGTCTTCGGCACGCTCAGGCCGAATTTCTCGAACAGGTCGGCCCGGTAGTAGAGCATCATCGGGCCGGAGTCCTGGGGGATGGCGTACAGGGCGTCGCCCCCGAGGGTGACCTGCTGCCACAGCCCGTCCGAGAACTTGCTCTTGGCGCTCTTCGCGTACTTGGTGACGTCCGCGACGACGTCGTTACTGACGAACGTCGGCAGGGCCTGGTACTCGGCCTGGAACAGGTCCGGCGGGTTGCCGGCCTTCGCTGAGGTCAGCAGCTTGGTGACCAGCTCGTCACCCTGGGCCTGCTTGCTCACGGTCACGTGGATGTTCGGGTGGTCGGCGTTCCAGAGGTCGACGACCTTGTCGATGTTGGGTGCCCAGGACCAGAAGGTCAGCTCGACCTTCTCGCTACTGGTGGCGTCCGGGTCGGAACTGGAATCGGAGCCGCAGGCCGCCAGGGTCGCGAGCGCTACCGCTACGGCAATGATCTTGATAGTGTGTCGTGATTTCATGTGGTGTGCGAACCTCCCGTTCGACCGGGCATGGCTGTTGGTCGACCGGCGGGTGGAGTGTCGCCGGTTACACCTGTGAGCGCTCACAGTGTTTTCGCCTTGGTGGGGGATGTCAAGGCCTTGCGTAATCGTTACCTGGCTGGTCTAGGCTCTGTGCAAAGACTGGGAGCGCTCACAGTGAGGTGGCTCGATGATTGGCGTTGACGGGATCGCCTACGGCGGCGACTACAACCCAGAGCAGTGGCCACCGGACGTGTGGGAGCAGGATGTCCGCCTGATGCGTCAGGCCGGAGTCAACCTGGTCAGCCTCGGGATCTTCTCCTGGGCCATGCTGGAGCCCCGGCCAGGGCAGTTCACGTTCGACTGGCTGGACCACGTCATCACCCTGCTCCACCAGGGCGGCGTGCGCATCAACCTGGCGACCCCCACCGCAGCACCGCCGGCCTGGCTGTTCCGGGCGGATCCGGCGGCGCGCCCGATGACCAGGGAGGGCCACCGGCACGGCGGGGGCACCCGGCAGGCCTTCTGCCCGAACTCTCCGACCTACGCCGAAGCCGCCGCCCGGATCACCCGGGAGCTCGGGCAGCGGTACGGCAGCCATCCGGCCGTCGCCCTGTGGCATGTGCACAACGAGTACGGCGGGGTCAATATGGCCTGCGCCTGCGACCGGTGCGCCGAGGCCTTCCGGATCTGGCTGCGGCACCGGTACGGCGACCTGGCCGGCCTCAACGAGGCCTGGGGCACGACCTTCTGGGGGCAGCGCTACGGGGAGTGGGAGGAGATCGAACCACCCCGGTACGTCCCGATTCCGGTGAACCCGGCGCAGGAGTTGGACTTCCTGCGGTGCGCCAACCACGCGCATCTGGCCAACTATCGCCGCGAGCGCGACCTTCTTCGCGAGCTGTCCCCGGGCGTCCCGATCACGACGAACTTCATGATCGCCAACTGCAAGGAGATGGACTACTGGGCCTGGGCAGGGGAGGTCGACGTCGTCGCCAACGACCACTACCTCCAGGCGGAGCGGCCGGACAACCACATCGAGCTGGCGATGGCCGCCGACCTGACCCGGGCAGTCGCTGGCGGTAAACCGTGGCTGCTCATGGAGCACTCCACCAGCGCGGTCAACTGGCAGGCGCGCAACCTCGCCAAGCGCCCGGGGGAGCTGGCCCGCAACAGTCTCGGGCACCTCGCCCGCGGGGCCGACGGGATCATGTTCTTCCAGTGGAGGGCGTCCCGGTTCGGGGGAGAGAAGTTCCACTCCGCGATGGTGCCGCACGGGGGGACGGACACCAGGATCTGGCGCGAGGTCGTCGAGCTCGGAGCAGATCTCGGGGCCCTCGCCGGCCTGCGGGGGTCGACCGTCGAGGCCGAGATCGCCCTGATCTGGGACTGGGAGTCCTGGTGGGCGATGGAACTGCCCTGGCATCCCTCGACCGACCTGGACTACCGGGAACGGGTGGAGACCTACTACACCGCCCTGTGGAACGCGCACCAGACCGTCGACTTCGCCCGTCCGGAGGGGGAGTTGGGCCGCTACCGCATGGTGGTGGTGCCCAGCCTCTACCTGACCACCCCGGCCGCGGCCAAGAACCTGACCGACTACGTCCGCGGTGGCGGCACCGTCGTCGTCTCCTACTTCTCCGGCATCGTCGACGAGACGGACGCGGTCCACCCCGGGGGGTATCCCGGAGCCCTGCGCGAGCTGCTCGGCTGCACCGTGGAGGAGTTCCTGCCGCTGCGCTCCGGCCAGCGGGTGTCGGTCGAGCAGGTGACCGGCGGGTCGGCCCTGGCCGAGCCGATCGGGGACGGCCTGACCGTGACCGGTGGGCCGACCATGGTCGGCGACGTCTGGGCGGAGGACGTCCGCGCCAGCACCGCCGTGGTCACCCACCGCTACGTCGACGGTCCGGCCGCTGGCGGTCCCGCCGTCCTGCGCAACACCCTCGGAGCAGGAACGGCCTGGTACGTCTCGACCCGGCTGGACCTGGCCGGCGTCTCCGAGATCCTCACAGTGGCGATGAGGGGCACCGGTGGGGGAGCCCGGGGGCGCGCGCTCCCCGATGGCGTTCCAGCAGGGATGCCCGACGGGGTCTCCGGCGGCGTTCCAGCCGGGGTGGAGGCCGTGGTCCGCCGGGGCGGGGACGGCCCGGACCACCTGGTCGTCATCAACCACACCGACCAGCCGGCCCGGCTGCCCGCTCCGGGACAGGACCTGATCGTCGGAGAACGGGCCGGCGCCCGGCTGGCAGGCGGCGAGCTGGATCTGCCCGCCGGGGCGGTCGCGGTGCTGCGCCTGCCGCTCAGCTCCGGTAACCGGCCGACAGTCCGCGCAGCAGGAAACCCCGTCCGAACAGGTACAGCGCCAGCACAGGGATCGTCGAGATGAGGACAGCGGCGAACAGCCCGGGGGCATCGGTGCCGTATTCGGTCTGGAAGTCCCACAGCCCCAGCGGGACGACCCGGCGCTCGTCACTCTGGGTGAGCACGAGGGGGAAGATAAACCCGTTCCAGGCGTTGAGCCCGCTGAAGATGCCAGTGGTGACCAGGCCGGAGCGGGCCGAGGGCAGGACGACGTGCCGGAAGATCTGGCGGGAGACCGCCCCGTCCACGGCCATGGATTCGTACAGGTCCCTGGGGACGTCCCGGAGGGTGCTGGTCAGCACGACGATCGACATCGGGAGGGAGAAGGCCGCCGTCGGCAGGATGATCGCGGTGAGCGAGTCGTACAGGTGCAGTCGGGTGATGACGAGATAGACGGGGATGATGACCGCCTGGGCCGGGATGGCCAGTCCCACCAGGAACATCGGAAAGATCACGCGCGCCAGGCGGCTGCGGCTGCGGACGATGTAGTAGGTGGCGGGCAGGGCGGTGCAGAGCACCAGCCCGACTGT
>JAFGOK010000138.1 GCA_016926535.1 Micromonosporaceae bacterium
CAATCATCGGTAACGTTTTGGTCTACCGCGATGGTAGCCACGTCACCGCCACATATATCAAGCTGTTGGCGCCGCTGCTCGAGGCCGAGTTGCGGGACGTCATCGGCCGGTGAGGAGGGGCGGCGTAACCGCCGTACCATGGTCGTCATGTCGCGGCGCTCTCCGCAACGGGCTCGTCCCGCAGGCTCCATTGCTGATTTGCCTGACCGTTGCAGGACCAGAGGACGAGCTTCGTGCCGTTCGCGGTTCCGGCACCATTCGCGTCCAGGCACAGCCCGGACTGCACCCCGGTGATCGTCCCGTTGGCGTTGACGTTCCACTGCTGGTTCGCCTGGCCGTTGCAGTTCCACACGATCACCGCGGTACCGGCGCTGGTGCCGGCAGCGTTCGCGTCCAGGCACATGGTGCCGGTCAACTGGAACTGCTTGCCGGAGGTGTACGTCCAGACCTGGTTGGATTGGGCGGCACAGTCCTGCAACTGCACCTGGGTTCCGGCGCTCTGGCTCGGCGCGGTGACACACCGGCCGGACTGGACGCCGGTGATCTGCGTGCCCTGCGCAGGGCTGCCGCTGGCGCTGGGTGACGTGCTGGGTGACGTGCTGGGCGTCGGGGACGAAGGCGGCGTGTCGCCGAATTGGGCGAAGAAGGCCCATACTACTGCCTGGGTCCACGACTTCTCGCCGGGCGCGTAGGCGTCGGCAGTGCCGTCCACGGCGTTCGGTGCGTGCGGCCCGTCGAACGCCCCCCACGCCACGGGGTAGCCGGACCGGCAACCCGAGTAGTAGGTGACGACGTGCGTCAGGCTGCCCTGCGCAGGTTCGGGTGGACTCTGCGGGGTGCAACCGTTGTTCTTGACGAACTGGTCGCGCAGCGACCGCCCGGTTGCGATGGGCAGCACGTTGTCCCGCAAGCCGTGGATCCCGAAGTACGCGATGGGCTGGGTACCGCCGCTGCACCCGCTGAGGTTCGCGCCGGAGTACACCGCAACGGCACGGAAGACCGTCGCCCGGGCGCAGGCGATGGCATATGACATGCCGCCGCCGTAGCTGAACCCCATGGAGAACAGTTGCGTGGTGTCGACACACAGTCCGTCTTCGATCTGTCGGATCATGTTGTCGACGAAGGTGAGGTCCTGCCCACCCGAGTTGGCCCAGCCATTGCCGTTGCCCTGGGGAGCCACGAAGATGGCGCTGTTGTTCGACAGTGCCCGGATCCCGTAGTAGGACCAGAGGTAGCCGCTGGTTCCTCCCGAGTCGACGTCTTGCGCCGTGCCGCCGTTCCAGTGGAACCCGAAGATCAGCCGGTACGGATGGTTACTGTCATAGTTGTCGGGGACTCTGAGGATGTACGTGCGGTTCTGGCCGCCGCTCTGTATCGAATGCGTACCGCTGGTCAAAGTCGGTGCCTTGCCGCACCCTGCGGTCGCGGCCAGCGGACTGGTCCCTTCCGCGTACGCGGTGTGGTCAAGGCCGGCGACGAGCGCGGCACCACCCATGGCGAGGACGACTCCCGCCCCCGCCATCGGGCCGACGACTGCCCGGTATCTCGGCATGGTTCGGCTCCATTCTGAACCAGATGTCTGGCTCGGCCTCGTTGATGTGGATTGGTGTGGTGGGTCCGTCCGGGTAGAACGGGAACGGCTGGTGTCAGCCCCGGCTCCACTTCTGGCTGGTGGCCCCGGTGCAGTCCCAGATCTGGGCGCGGGTGCCGTTGGCCGTGCCGTTGCTGACCAGGTCAAGGCAGCGGCCCGAGCCGATTCCGGTGATCGTGCCGTCGGCGTTGACCCGCCACTGCTGGTTGCTCTGGCCGTTGCAGTCCCAGATGATCACCGCAGTGCCGTTAGTCGTACCGGCACCGTTGACATCGAGACACTTGGAGCCGTAGACCCGCAGTTCCTGACTGTCGGTGGCGGTCCAGGCCTGGTTGGCCTGGCCGTTGCAGTCCCAGATGATCGCTGCGGTGCCGTTGGCCTGCGACGCGCCGTTGACATCCAGGCACCGGCCGGAGGTGGTGTTGCGGATAGCCGAGGTGCTGCCGCTCGGCGGCGGGGTGGTCGGGCTCGACGACGGCGGCGTGGTCCCCCCGAACTGGGAGAAGAACCGCCAGACCTCCCCCTTGGTCCAGGTCCGCACCCCACTGTCGCCGCCACCGTCGACGGGACCGGGGGTGTGACCCCCGTCGAACGCGGCCCAGACGACCGGATACCCGGCCCGGCAACCGGAGTAGGTGGTGGTGATGTGCGTCAGGCTGCCCGACTTCGGCTCGGGCGGGCTCTGCGTGGTGCAGCCGTTGGCGCGCACGAAGGTGTCCCGCAACGACCGCCCGGCGGAGATGTTGAGCACCGGGTCCCCGATGCCGTGGATTCCCATGTACGCGATGGGCTGCGCGCCGCCGCTGCAGCCGCTCAGCTGCCCACCGGAGTAGACCGCGACCGCGCGGAAGACAGTGGCTCGGGAGCACGCGAGGGAGTAGCTCATACCGCCGCCGTAGCTAAAACCGAGAGCGAACAGCTGTGTCGTATCCACGCACAGGTCGTTCTCGATCAGCTTGATCATGTCATCGACGAAGACGGTGTCCTGGCCACCGGGATTGGCCCAGCCGTTATTGTTGCCCTGAGGGGCGACGAAGATGGCACTGTTGTTCGCCAGCTGCCGCAGCCCGTAGTAGGACCAGGCTTCCCGGTCGGATCCGCCAGAGTCCACGTCGTTGGCGGTACCGCCGTTCCAGTGGAATCCGAAGATCAACCGATACTGGTGGTTCCGGTCGTAGTTGTCGGGAATCCTCAGGATGAAGCTGCGGTTCTGACCACTGCTCTGGATCGAACGCGACCCGCTGGTCAACGTCGGGGCCTTGCCGCATCCCGCGGTCGCGGCCTCCGCAGCCGATGCGGTTGCGTCCAGGCCGCCGGCGAGCACCAAGCCGGCAGCGGCCACGACCAGGGTTGCCGCGGCCGCTACGGATCCTAAGGTGAATGTGCGTCGTGTCATGGTACGGCTCCTCCTGCCACTCGGTACGGGGACAGATGTCGACACACCACCCGTTGCCCACGTTGACGAGCCGGTGGTATCCGGCGGTCGTCGCTGGTGCCGGAGTACGGCCAGAGCCGTGCGGTCTTCATACCGAGCGACTCCTTGGCTGCAGGAGCGGGTACGGTCCCAAGTCGGTGTGTGTGCCGTGGCGAATCGGTTCGACAGAGCATATGAACCACGTTGATGGATGTCAATGGCAGATACGTCTGGGCACCGAGCCCGCCCGGTCACAGCCGGTCACAGCAGACCGCCCATGCGGCCCGGTCGTCGCGCACGTCAATGACGCAGGTGGGCCGGCTGATCCGCCCCTCCACGGCGGACCAGCCACGCCTCGGTGATGTGGGAAAACATCGCCGCTGCGGCGGCCTCCGGCTCGTGGGCGGCGATGTGCTCGTAGACGCGGCGGTGGTCGCGGTTGGAGGCCACGCGGCGTTCACGTTGCGGCTGCCCAACATAACGGGCGGAATTGCCCACCTGACGTTCCAGCGCCCGCACCACGGCACGGGCGATCCGGTTGCCGGACGTCTGCATGATCAGGTCATGGAAGATCCGGTCGCAGTCGGCGTACCGGTCATGGTCGTCGAGGAGGGCGTCCATCTGATCAACCAGCTCACGCAGGCTCCGGACGACGTCCTCGGTGGCCAGCTGGGCGGTGGTGTGAGCCATGTCCGACTCAAGGAGCCGCCGGGTGACCACCAGATCGTCGAGGACACTCAGCCCCTGGTCCTCGGCGATGCTCGCAGCCAGGACGAGCTCGTCGAGCATGTTCCACATCGCCGGCGGAGCCACCGTGGTCCCGGACCCCTGGCGCACCTGCACAAGCCCTTTGGCCTGAAGCATCTTCACCGCTTCTCTGACCACGGTGCGGCTCACCGAGAAGGTGTCACACAGCGCGGGCTCCGCGGGGAGCACGGTGCCTGGGGCGTGTTGACCTCTGACAATACGGCCGACGAGCTCAGCGGCGACCGCACTTGCCAGGTTCGCCGGTCGACGCACCCAGGCCGGAGCGGCCTCCGACCGGGCGATGGACTGCTCGGACACCGTCATGTCTCCTCTGTGGCCCTGCGACGGGGCGACTGCCGACCCACGCAGCCGCAGTATACGCATCGACCATCTTGACATCAGACGTCATACGACCTAGGTTGACCTGGTTCCCGAGGGACGGGGCCGGCCAGCCCCGCCGCGCAGCGTGGAAGCGAGCAGCGATGATGCAGCGACGGCCTTGGTCCGCCATGCACGACGCCCCGGGCGACCGCCTGGCCCCGTATATCCTCATCGCCCCAGCCGCCATCATCATCGTGGTGCTGCGGCTGTGGCCACTGGTCCTGGGCGCGAACTACTCGTTCACCGGGGACGGCGACCGCGACGGCCAGCCGGTCGGCCTGGACAACTACCTGGAACTGGTTCGTGACCCCGTATTCCAGACCGCCCTGCGCAACGTTGGGCTACTGGTCGCGCTCCTTCCGGTCGCCGTGGCGGTCCCCGGCCTGCTGGCCACCTTCCTCTACCTCCGGGTGCCAGGACACCGGCTCTTCCGCAGCGTGTACTTCTTCCCAGCCGTGCTGTCACCGGTGATCGTCGGTGCGATCTTCAACCTGCTGTTCTCCTACAGCGGCCCGCTCAACGCCGCGCTGGGCGTCCTCGGGGTCGCCCCTGTGGACTGGCTCGGCGACCCGTCCGTGGCGATCTTCGCAGTCGCTGGAGTGCACATTTGGGCGACGTTCGGGATGGCCCTGGTGGTCTTCCTCGCCGGATTCTCCACACTGGACGTCTCACTGCTGGACGCCGCCAGGATGGACGGCGCCTCACTGCCCGCCACGATCCGGCACGTCATCATCCCGGGGCTGGCGCGCACCATCCAGTTCGTCTTCGTCACCACCATGATTGGGATGTTGACCTCGATGTTCGGCCTGATCTACGTGATGACCGGCGGCGGGCCGGGCGGGTCCACCTATCTGCCGGAGTACTACATCTGGATCCAGCAGGGCCAGATGAACCGCCCGGCCCTGGCCTCAGCGGCCTCGACCGTCCTCTTCGCCGTCATGCTCGTCGTCGGGATGGCGCAGGTGGCGCTGCTGCGCCGCACCGGGCGGGAGGACTGATGCGCGGATCACGGATCGCCCGGTGGCTGATCGCCACCCCCATGGCGCTGCTGGCACTGGCCACGATCTACCCGATGGTGTTCACCGTCAACGTCGCCATGAAGACCCGGCACGACTACATCCTCGACCGGTTCTCCCTGGCCCGGTCCGTGCGCCTGGACAATCTCGGCGCCGCATGGGCCAGTGCCGATATGGGCCGGTACTGCGTCAATTCCCTGGTCGTGGTATCGGCGGCGGTGGCGCTCCTGCTGATCATCGGCTCGATGAGCGGCTTTGCGCTGAGCCACCTGAGGTTCCGCGGCTCGCGACTGGTGTTCCTGGGCTGCCTGGGAGCGCTACTGATCCCGTTCCAGGTGATCATGGTTCCACTGGCCCGGACGCTGGCCGATGTCGGACTCGTCGACACGTACCCAGGCCTGGTCATCGCCTATGTCGCGCAGTTCCTGCCCTTCACGGTCTTTCTGATGACCAGCTACTACAGCGGGATTCCCAAGGAGATCGTCGACGCGGC
>JAFGOK010000139.1 GCA_016926535.1 Micromonosporaceae bacterium
CAACGACTTCGTACCGGCCCAGCCGCAGCATCAACCGCCGTGAGGCGCTCCGGCCCGGTGACTGCCGCTGCCGGCGTGCGGTTCTCTGGGTATGAAGGCAGTGGGGCCATGGCGATGGTGCTCCCTTCAACGGATTCGGTCGGTAGATACTCCGAGGCGGACGGGAATAGGCCGCGCCCGCCCCGAAGCCGTCCAGATGGCGTGGACCCCCAGCGCCGAGATCGAACAATCCGCTGGCTGTGGTACCGACGCACGACTAGCCTCACGATAAAATCCGGCGAGTTCAATGTTTCATTTTGGAATGCGGCGCAGGAACGGAAGTCGAGGGAAACTGGTTCGGCCGGGGACGAAGGTCTTCGATGTTTCGTATGGAGACAGTCCACCCACCACGGAGGTGAGGACGTGCCGAATACTGGTTCCACTGTCGTGCGCCGCCAGCTCGGACGGCGTCTGCGTCGTCTGCGCGATCAAGCCCACAAGAGCGAGCGGGACGTGGAGGTCGCCAAACTGCTCGGTCACACCAAGCTGTGGCGCATCGAGACGGGCAAGACCTCGCTCCGCATCGGCGGCGTCCGGACGCTGTGCTGGTTCTACGGCACCGATGCCGAGACCACCGACGCGCTGGCCAACATGGCGCTGGGCACCCTGGAACAGAACTGGTGGGAGGCCAGCGACCTGGTCGTACCCGAGTGGCTGAACCTGTACGTCGGGTTGGAGTCCACGGCCAGTGCGATCCGGATCTACGAACCCGAACTTGTCCACGGGTTGTTCCAGACCCCCGACTATGCCCGAGCGGTCCGCGAGGCGTTCCGGCCCGATACCGAACCGGCCGTCACGGATCGCATCGTCCAGGTCCGGTCGCAGCGGCAGCAGACACTGTTCTCCCGGATGCCGCCCCCGCAGATCACGGCCATCTTCGCCGAAGGCGTCCTGGCCCGCTCCGTCGGCGGGGAACGGGTCACAGCCGAGCAGACCGCCCGCCTTCGGACCCTGGCGGCCCGGGATCATGTCGACCTGCGAGTCCTGCCCTGGTCTGCGGGCGCCCATGCCGCCCTGATCGGATCTTTCGCGATCTTTGACTTCGACGACGAGGACGACCCGTCGGTGGTCTACGTCGAGATGCAGACCGGCGCGCGCTATCTGGAGAAACGCACCGAGGTGACGGAGCACCGCCACATCTTCGATCTCGTGTGCAAGCAGACCGTCCCTATCGAGGAGCACCAACCATGAGCACCACGCCCTGGACCAAGGCGAGCAAGTCGGGCGGCAACGAGGGCGCCTGCGTCGAGGTCCGGCGCCACGCCGGCATGATCGAAGTCCGCGACACCAAAGACGCCGGCAACGGCCCGACCCTGCGATTCACCGCCCCGGAATGGGACGCCTTCCTCGACGGAGCCCACAGCGGCGAATTCGACCACCTGCCCAACACCTGAGCCGACCAGGCTCGCGGGCACCGGGCTGGGCTGGTCGCAGATCACGCTCAACCTGGGCAGATCACGCTCAACCTGGTGAGCATGGTCCGAGGCCTGCGAAGATGACGAACCGCAGCCGCCGTTCCACCGCCGGGGTGAACTGCCCACCTCGGCGGAGATCGTCTGCTTCGACGATAGCTGCACCAGCCCGTCACCCCGTCCGCATCAGCCCTGCCCCTCCGGCGGTCGATGGTCGAAAACGATCCCGGCAACGGGATGATCTACCCGCCCCCGCCCGATGATCCGCATCAGTCCGGGCGAGCCGCTGCACCTGACCCAGGCCACCCGGCACTACCTGCTCAGCTGGGTCGCCGCCCGAGACCGGGGTCGGGCGGTGCGGGGAACCCAGCCAGGCGAGGTCATCCCCGCGATCGAGCCGGATCAGGTGCGCCAGGTGGTCGTCGATCACCTGCGGCAGTGGCCGGCGTTGGTCCACGAGATGACCTCGGCCGGCGCCCAGGCGTACTCCGTGCTGACCCTGTGCCGGGCGGTACACCTGGTCGTCGAGGGCAACCAGGTGTCGAAACTGGCCACGGCCCGCTACGCTGCCACGGCCTTACCGGAGTGGACCGACTTGATCACATGGACTCGGCAGTGGTGGTACGAGGGCGGCTCAGACAGCGGTCCGGGGTACCCGTAGGACGTGATCCGGTTCGCCGAGCAGGTGGTCGCTCAGCTGTCCGACCGACGGTAGGGAATCCCGGCAGCGGGTGATCCTGCGCGCCGTCACACCCGCGCTGACCAGCCGTGGCCGCTCTGCTACGAGCTGCGGCCACGGCTTCTGACGAACCCCACGAGCCAGATGAGGACAACCGAACCGATGATCGCGGTGAGCCAGGTGCTCAGGTTGAAAAATGTGTTCAGCGTCTGCACCCCGAACAACACTTTGGCAATGAACCCGCCAAGAAGTGCGCCGACGATTCCTACGATGGTGGCCCACGCCAGGCCAACCTTGTGTCCGGTGAGATACTCGGCGATGATCCCGGCAACGGCACCAAGCACGATCCACGCAATGATACTCACAGCATTCTCCTCACTCGTGAGAAAACATTTTGGAAGGGCACCTCGAATACGAAAGACTGAAATGGATCTACGGCAATGCGCGGAACGTTTTCCCGCCCAGCAGGCTGTGGAAATCGGCAGAGCCCCCATGTGGCAACTTGATGGAGATTGCGATCCGGACAGGTCCCCTCCATGGTAGCCCTCCGTGACCGGCAATCGTTCGTGTCATCCGCATCACGAGGTCAACATTGGCAATCCGTCGCTGACACCGCGCCGGGTCACGCAGACAGGCGTACGATAACGCTGTTGCCCGAGACCCCGGTGACCTGCAATCCGCCGGCAGTGGCAACATCCCGGCGAGCCAAGATGGCCGCACACGCCCAGACAGAGACCGCCTCCGCTCGACCAAAGGAGCGTTCGCGTCGGCGCCGATCGGGCATTTCATGCCATAACCACCGACTTTAGTTGATCGTCGGAGGGCAGACCCGAAGTGCTGCGGCCGGCTGGGCCGGCGAGCGGTAACAGTCGGAACGCTCTCCCAGCGCTGAGGCGCCCATCGTCGGCGACAGCGGTCGAAACGACAACAATATTCAGTGTTCTGTTGTGAGAGGTGGCGATTGTCATGACCGCAACGCAGAAACCCCCGGACCAGTCGGGACAGGAGACCCCGATCGTCAGGTCGGGTGGCGGACCCGTCCTTCGGTATTCACGGGGGACGATTCCGCAAAGCCGGGCGGGTCGGGTGTGGGTGACCATCGTAAGTGCGGCCCTCGTGTTCCTGCTCCTGCTGATCTTCATCCTCCAGAACGGTCAGCGCGCACAGATATCATTCCTGGGTGCGCATGGATATCTTCCGATGGGAATCGCACTCCTGCTTGCCGTCATCTTCGGTGTCCTGCTCGTTGCGATACCCGGCACGGCGCGCATCATGCAGCTGCGGACGTTGGGCCGCCGCAGGGGCGGCAAAATCATTCAGGACCGCGCAGCACCCCCCAAATGATCATCGACCGCAGACGCGGACAGGAGGATTTCGACCGAGATCCCGTTAGCTGCGCAGGTGCCGATTGTTGCGAGGCTCGGTACGGGTCTTCGCGTCGCTGAGTTGGCGGCGAAGCTCATCGCGAACGTCGGTCAGGGCAACGGAGAACTGCTCCTTGGCCGAAGTGGCGACCAGGCGCGTCTGACCGGCGATCCAGCATTCCAGGGTCACCTTCTGCCCAGGCCTGCCGCGATCTTTGATCGACAGCTCAAGATCGGTGGCGCTTGCCGGATACGTCGTCAGGTGCGTGTCCAGCGACCTGAGCCGCTCGACGATGCCGGGGCGTTCTTCTTGGGCGAAACCGTCGACCACACGCAGGCGTTCGGCGATCGTCGCTGGAACATGTGGGGAATTCATCGCTGCCATCTCCTGATGTGTGGGACTCGGACCTGACAAGAGCCGGTCACCGGGGACCAGAGCGACACGTTCACCCTACGCCCGATCATGGTGAGATGCACCGTCCGCGATCACTCGACTGTCTGACGGCTGACACCCACGACCTGCAACGGTGTTTCCCATCGGACCAGTTCGGGTACACAGCACAGTACGGCGATCTCGACCCTGGCCCATGGTCATCATGGTCATGCTCGGCGCCGCTCTGGTGATCTACCTGATCACGCGCTAGGTCTGTACTGGTGGGACGGTAGGCAACGATGAATCTCGCAGTAATCTCGATCACCGATATCACCACCTGGGCTCGCACCAGCGGGTTGGAGATCGTACTGTTCATCAGCGGTGCGATTATGCTGTCGCGTGCCACAAGGTGGATCGGCTCAGCGGTCACCAGCCGGATCGACGCGAAGTCCGCCGATGGCGCCAGCCTTGTCCGCTCAGAGTCCGCGAAACACAGCCACGTCGTGGCCCAGGTAGTCATGTGGGCTGTGATCGTGCTGCTCTACTGCGTAGCCGCAGTCCTCACGCTCCAACGCCTCGGCATCCCGATCACGGGGCTGGTGGCCCCGGCTGCGGTCATTGCGGTGGCCCTCGGCTTCGGCGCTCAGCGGATCGTCCAGGACATCCTCGCCGGCCTCTTCATCATCGCCGAGCGTCAGTACGGCTTCGGGGACGCGGTTCGTATCGCGGCGTTGGGTTCGGAGGTCGGGGTGAGCGGCACCGTTGAGGAGATCACCTTGCGGGTCACCCGGCTACGTACCGTCAACGGCGACGTCGTCATCGTGCCCAACGGGCAGATCGTGCAGGTGACAAACCAGTCCCGCGACTGGGCCCGCACGGTCATCGACGTGCCGGTCCCGAACACCGCCGATGTCAACCGGGTCCGCAAGCTCCTGGCACAGGTCGGGCGCGACCTGTGCGACGACCCGTCGCTGGGGCCGCTGCTGCTGGACTCGCCATCCGTCCTCGGCGTGGAACGCCTGGAGGTTGACACCCTCCACGTGCGCATCGTGGCCCGCACCTTGCCCGGCAAGCAGTTCAAGATCGGACGCGAGTTGCGGGCGAGAATCGCACTGGCGTTTCAGACGGAAGGTATCCATGTGTCGACCAGCCTCGACACCATCGACCCGATCGGAGCGAGCTGATACCCGGACACCTGCTGCACGGACGTATCCGC
>JAFGOK010000679.1 GCA_016926535.1 Micromonosporaceae bacterium
CCCTCGGCCAGGTACCAGCCGATTCGCGAGGCCGGGTCGCTCGGCGTCCGAGGCGATTTTTCGGACTTCTCCTTCGGGCCGGTGACAGTGTCTGGTTGACCGTCTCCGAAGACGGTCAACCAGACCTATTAGACCTGCTAGACCTATCGCGGCGAGACTGTGAACTCCCGGAACAGGAAGCGGGTGTTGTCGCCGCGTACGCCAACCGCGCCGGCCCGCGTGATCGGCGCGCAGCCGGTGCCGGGGTCGGTGGCCTGCGCGATCAGCGAACCGTCGCGAGTGACGGTGATCGTCACAGAGCCGTCGGCGTTGGTTCGTATCGTGGTGGTCACGGCGGTGGTGTCGAGCAGCGCGGCCGGATGGTCGGGGACCTCTGTGCTGAGCTCGTAGTACGTGCCTCCGTTCACCCTGCCCCCGTGGCACTTTTTCTTGATCACTACCTGGCCGTCCCTCCGGGCGACGCTGGCCAGGTAGAGGCTGGTCTGGTCCTGGTACCGCATCCAGACGTGCACCCCGTCAAAGGGGTGGGCCGGGGTGCTGTGGGTGCTCGAGTACTCCCAGACCGACAGATCGAAGCTGAGTGCGACGTCGCGGAAGTCCGACCGGCGGGTCGTCATCCTGAACACCGCCGACCCGGTGCCGTTGCGGGAATGGGCGTCCGGGACGTCCGTGTCGGCTCGGCCTGAGTACCACCACCCGTCCCGGGTGAACAGCGAGCCGTTGGTGACGTCCCAATCGGGTGAGACGACCGACTCCCACCAGCCGGGGTTCCAGTGCGCGAAGTCATTGGTGATCAAGCCGTCTGGATAGGGCACGGCCGGGCTGTAGATCTCCGCCTCGCGGGAGGCGGCAGCGGGGTGCCCAGACGATCCGGCTGAGACGTCAGCGGCATTCGCCCAGGCAGGTTGGGTCACGAGGAGGCTGAGGAGAGCGGCGGTTATCACTGCGGTGGGTCGTGCTGCGTGGGGCATGTCGTTCCCTTTTCAGAGATGGCCGGCTATCGAAGGGACTTCAGTGAAATGGCTATTGTCGTTTTGAAGACTTTCTCCATCGGGTGCGCCGAGGCCAGACGGTTCTCGGTGGCATTGGCAAAGCGGTATTCTCGCTTTCATCGTAGAAGGCGAGCCGCGATCTCGCGCGGCAATCGCAGACCTGTCGCGAAGTGTCACCCCTGGCGCGCTCATGGTACCGATCCCGGCCGTGTGTGATCCGGGGGCAGGGGACCGAAAGGGAGTATTCTGCATGTCAACAGCCGGCCTGGAAACTGGTGCCGTCGCAACGGTGGAGCACCATTCTTCCGGTCGTTTTACATTGACGCTGGCATGCACGGGCGTCGCTGTAGTGTGTCTGCTGGTCGCTTGGCACGTGTGGGTGCGCCTGACCTTCTTCCGCGGCGATTTCGTGATGGCGCTCTACACGGTCGTGGTCAGTGTCTATGTGCTCAGCCGTTTCGTGCTAGCCGCGTTCTACCGCCTGCCGGAGGACCGGGGATTTCAGCCGACGGTCGCCATCATCGTGCCCGCGTACAACGAGGGTGTCGGCGTCAGTCGAACCATCCACTCGTGCATGGCACTCGACTATCCGGCTGAAAAAGTGGAGCTGGTCGTGGTCAACGACGGTTCCTGTGACGACACCCTGGACTATATGACATCGGCCGCCGCCCACTATGCAAATGGCCGGGTCCGGTGTATTGATCTAGGGTCCAACCAGGGAAAACGCGCCGCCATGGCGGCCGGCATCCGGAATACGAGCGCGGAGATTCTGGTCTTCATCGACTCGGACTCCACCCCGGCGCCGGATGCCATTGGCCGGCTCGTCCAGGGATTCGCCCAGGACGACGTCGGGGCGATTTCCGGCATCACCTACGTCCGGAACGCGGTCCGCAACACGCTGACCCGCATGCAGGCCGTTCGCTATGTCATCTCCTTCGATCTGCTCAAGCGGGCAGAGTCCGTGCTGGGGGCGGTCACCTGCTGCTCCGGCTGCTTCGCGGCGTACCGGAGGGCCTCGGTCATCGAGGTGCTCTCGGGCTGGGAGCGGCAGCGGTTTCTGGGGGTGGAATGCACCTACGGGGACGACCGGGCGCTGACGAACCGGGTACTGCGGGCGGGCTGGCAGACCCGGTACGACGCCTCGGCGGTGGCCTGGACCGAGGCTCCGACGACCTACCGTGGATTCCTGAAGCAGCAGGCCAGATGGAAGAAGTCGTGGGCGAGAGAGGGACCCCTGCTGCTCTGCCACATCTGGCGATCCAGGACCAGGGCACTGCCGTCGATCGCGGCGCAGACGCTGGCGGGGGTGCTGAGCCCGATCATTGTGCTGTACATGATTGCCACGTCGGTGACGGCGGGCAGGATCGCGACCGTCTACCTCATCGGGCTCGGTCTGATCGCCTCGGCCTACTGCCTGCTGTACCGCATGCTGCGCAATGACGACCTGTGGCCGTACGCCCTGCTCGGAGCGGTCCTCTACGTGCTGATCTCGCCCCAGCTGATCTGGTCGGCCCTGCGGATCCGGGACGGTAGCTGGGGAACCAGGACCGTGCGGGCCGGTGGCGCTGATCCTTCCAGTTCGGATCCTGATGGCTCTGCTCCTTCCATTCCTCGACCGCTCGATCGGATCTCGGGACGGCAGGCAACGATGGTGGGAGGAGGAGCCCGGACATGACCACGTATCCCGGCACTCGCGGCGGCCCGAGGCGCCTGCTGGATCTGGCGCGCACCCGCCTGCTCAGGTTCCTGCTCGGCGGGCTGTCTGTTGTGGCTCTCATCAGTCTGATGGCGGCCTGGGCCAAGGTCACCGTGCCGTTCGACCCGGACCAGCTGGCACCGCTCGACCTTCCAGCCACGGCGGTTCCGTACCAGCCTGACCAGCCTGACCATCCAGATGCCATCCCGGCGTTGACGTACCACGCCATCTCCGATACCGAGAGGGGCGACGACGTCCTCAGCCGGCGGAGGTTCACGGAACATCTGGCGACCCTGGCCAGGAACGGCTACCGGACGGTCCGGCTGGCGGACGTCGAGCGGCTGGTGGCGGGGGAACCGGTGACGCTGCCGGCCAAACCGCTGCTGCTGACCTTTGACGATGGGATGGCCAGCACCTGGACGGTGGTCGATCCTGTACTCAAGCGATACCACTTCACTGCGGTGACATTTCTGATCACCAGCCGGATCGTCGAGCCTGGCACCCCCTCGGCCTACCTGTCGACCCAGCAGCTGAAGCGCATGCGGGACAGCGGGCGCTGGGAGTTCGGCTCGCGCACCCCTGATCTGCACCGCAGGCTGCCCGCCGAGACAGCTCGGCAGTGGACCGAGCGGGTCAACGCGAATCTCGCACGCAGCCAGGACTCCCTGACCAGGGTGCTGGGCCGGCCGGCTGTCGCCGTCTCCTACCCGCTCGGGGCGGCGACCGGGACGCCCGAGATCCCTGAGGTACTGCCGGAGTTGCTTGGGCAGCAGGGGTTTCGCCTGGCGTTCGCCGGGGGGCAAGGGGCGTCTGGGCATAGTGACGCCCTCGATCCGACCTCGTCGCGGTGGCGGCTGGCCCGGCTCGGGATGCGCTCGACCACCCTGGCCGGGGCACTGCTCACCACGATTCGCAAGGCGGTTCCCGTCGCACCATCCGCAGACCTCCCCGCGCAGCGCTGGGAAGCCGACCACGCCGGCTGCACCGTCACGGGGGAGCGGGCGATCCAGGTGGGGGTCATGGCCGAGGGCTATGGCGCCTGCCGGCTGGCAGGGACCAATACCACCCGGTGGCGGGACTACCAGGTGTCCACCAGGGTCGTGGGAATCGACCGGCACGCGACGGCCATCCTTGCCGTGCGTGACGGGGAAGGAGCAGGCCGACCTGGCCGGCTCGAAATCGCGCTCGGCGAGTCCAGCCTGCTCACCCGCCAGCAGCGGGCAGACGGTACCTGGGAGACGCTGGGCAGCCTCACGCTGACCGACCGGCGGGCCGGCGGGTCACAACGGCCGGCGGGGGCGGCCTATGAGGTCCAGGTGGAGATTCGCGGTGCTCAACTGAGCGTGCGGGTCGCCGGGCTGCCTCAATTGACCTCAGCTGTCGCCCCGGAGATCGACCGGGGCGGGGTGCGGTTCGCGATGGCGGCGGACGGCCCCCGAACAGTGATGTTTGAACGACCGGTACTGAACGTTCTCTGACGAAACCTGTCGGAGCCAGGCACTGCCATCAGCTCCTATCACAGAGGAGAGTCCATAATGTCAAAATCTCGGCGACGGCTGAAACCACTTGTCCTGCGAGGCGCGGCGATCAGCATCGCGGCAGCCATGGCGGGGGTCGCCCTCGGCACCCCAGCCCTGGCGCAGGATCCCCAGCCAACCACTATCGTGAGCCTGACCTTCGACGACGGTACGCAGGACCAGTTCGACAACGCCCGCCCGCTGCTGCGCTCGCACGGGATGCGCGGGACGTTCTTCGTCAACAACAACCGTATCGGCGGAGCCGGCTTCATGTCCGAGGCCTCGCTGGCGACCCTACAGAGCGAGGGGGACGAGATCGGCGGGCACACCATTGACCATGCCGACCTGCTGACCCTGTCAGCAGACGACCAGCGCAGGGAACTGTGCAACGACCGGGTCGCGCTGCTCAACCGGGGGCTCGACATCCGGAACGTCGCCTATCCCTACGGCAACGCGGATGCCACGACGCGGCAGATCGCGGCGGAGTGCGGGTACAACAGCGGGCGCACCATCGGGGGCATCGCCTGCCCTGGATGCGACCGGTCCGAGCACCTTCCCCCGATCCAGCAGTACTACGTGCGAACCCCGAACTCGGTGCGCAGCACGACGACTCTGGCCACCCTCCAGGGCTATGTCACCCAGGCAGAGAACGATGGCGGGGGATGGATCGCCCTGGCGTTCCACCACGTGTGCGAGTCCTGCGGGGACGTCTACTCGGTGACCCCGCCCCTGTTCGGGCAGTTCCTGGACTGGCTCTCAGCGCGGGAGGGCACCGGGACGGTGGTCCGGACGGTCGACGAGGTCATCGGCGGGCAGACCCAGGCGGCAGTGCCCGGCCCGGAGCTACCCGCCCCACTGCCGGGCAGCTCTGTGGTCAATCCCTCCCTCGAATCCGTCGGTGCCGGCGGGGTCCCGGCCTGCTTCAAGCGGTCCGGATACGGCACGAGCACCTACACCTGGGAACGCGTTTCGGCTGGGCACACCGGAACAGCCCAGCAGGTGACGGTCACCAGCCACACCAGCGGTGACCGGAAACTGGTCACCGCCCAGGACAGCAGCTCGTGCGTCCCGGCTGCCGTCCCAGGGCACACCTACGCCGTCAGCCTGTGGTACCGCGGGACCTGGCAGGCGGCGGTCGTCGTCAAGCTGACCATGTACTACCGCACCGCAGCGGGAACCTGGGTCTACTGGACCAGCGGCCCGGCACTGCCGGCGACCTCGGGGTGGGCGACGACGCCCTCGTACACCACCCCTGCTGTCCCGGCCGGAGCCACCGGTCTGAGCTTCGGCATCGCGCTCGCAGGCGTCGGCCAGCTGGCGACCGATGACTACAGCCTGGTGGACACCAGCTCATGAGCAGCATCGTTGGGCCGGGCGGGGTTTCCCGCCCGGCCCTCGGGACAGGCTCGCGGCGATCGGCCCGCCCTGGCCGGACGGCAGTGGAGTTGCTGATCGCTTGCGCGATCCTGATCCTGAGCGCCTCCGCCGCGAAGGTCACCGGCCTGCCGGGCCTCGACGGGCTCGTCGCAGGGCATGGCCAGGCCGGAATACCTGGCCGGTCAGAGCGTTCAGAGGACATCATGGTTGATCTGAGCTCGCACCCCGCTATTAGAACTGACAACCGGTGCGTCAACGGAAGGATCATGCTGACCTTCGAGGACGGTCCCGATCGGTACACCAGATCCGTCCTTGCAGTACTAAGGGCATACCGGGCCCCGAGCACCTTCTTCGTCCTGGGCGGCAAGGCGAGCGAGCGTCCGGATCTCATCAGGGCGCAGATCTCCGACCGGCACGTGCTGGCAAGCCACGGCTGGTCGCATGTGCGCCTGGCCGATCTGTCGCAGGAGGAGCTCAGGGAGCAGCTCGCCGAGACCCAGCGGGTGGTCGTTCAGGCAGGGGCTCCGGAGCCGACCGTCCTCCGCCCGCCGTACGGGAGCCAGAGTGCCGCAGTCGAGGCGATGGCCGGGGAATTCGGGCTCAGGCTCGCCGGCGCGACGCTGGACGCCGGGGACGCGGCGGGCAGAACCGTTGACGAGGTTGTGCGGACGGTGGTTGACCAGGCGAAACCCGATGCCATCGTCGTGCTGCACGACGGTTCTGCCCAGGGGGAGACGACCGTCCGGGCACTCGGTGGAATCATCGATGGGCTGCGGGCGAGGGGCTTCTGTACGGCCACAATGTCCTGAAATGTCCTGATCGGTCCGGGGCTGGCCGGCCGCACCCTGGCCGGCCAGCCCCTGGTATCCCCGGTCGCGGCGTCAGGCCGTCACCTGGAAGCCGGAGAACTCGAAGGCCGCGTTGTCACCCCGGATGCCGACAGCTCCAGGGCCGGTGATGGCGGCACACCCGACCCCGGTGTCCCGCGCAGTGATGATCTCCACCCCGTTGAGGGAGGCAGCGATACTCACGGTCCCATCGGCGTTGGTGACGACGCTCGCCGCCACGGGCGTCGGGACGCCGAGCGGGATCGGACCACCAGTACTCCGCGAGGCCAGCGTGACGTACGTTCCGCCGTTACTCGGACCACCCGGGCACTTCTTCTTGACCACGACAGCGCCGTCCCTGCGGGCGACACTCGCGTAGTAGAGACTCTCTTCACTCTGGTACCGCAGCCAGATGTGGACCCCGTCCCAGGCCTGCGCCGGGGTCGAAGGGGTGGACCCGAAGCCCTGCATCGTCAGGTCAAACCCGACTCGGACGTCGGAGAAGTCGGCCCGCTTGGTGTTCAGCCGGAAGACGGCCGAGTTGGTCCCGCTGGTCGACGTGGCATTCGGGGCGCGGTCGTCGATGGCCCCGGTGAAGCCCCGCCCTCCTCTAGAGAACAGGGATCCGCTGGTCATCTCCCAGTCTGCGGACCGGTGGGCATCGGTCGCTTGTGGATTCCAGTAGGCGTACTCGTTGGTGACCAGGGTGTCTGTCGCCGGGAAGGTCGGGGCGAGCAGCGGGCCCTGCGAGGCCGCGATCACGCTGAGATCATCCGCGATGATCATGCCTTTGGCCGGGAAGGCGATCCCGACACTGAGGAAGTCGCCTCCCTCGGGGACGAGGGGGGTCGTCATCGTGGCCTTGGTCCAGGTGCCCCCGGTCGGGCCGCTGGCCGGACCTTCCGCCCACGGCTGCCAGGCCGTGCCGGTGGTGGAGTGCAGCGTCAGGCGGAAGTGCACCGGAACGGTCGACCGGTACCACACGCTGACGACATACGAGCTGCCGGCGGTCACTGGGGTTGCGCACCCGGACCGCTGCCGCTGGGTTGGGGCGATCTCACCCGCCAGCCCCGCCCGCCCGTCAACCCGGATCGCGGCCGACCCGGTGTGAGTGTCCCGGGTGAGATAGAAGCGAGCCTTGCTCGCACTGGGCCCCACCAGCTCCCAGCAGGCCAGTGCTCCGCCTGGGACCCGCTCGAAGGATGGGTTCGGCGCGAGGTTCTGGTCCCCGGTGGAGGCCTGGGCCGTCCCCGGGGCCACGAGCGTCAGTGCTGCGGCAACGGATACGGCCGCGATGACGAAACGGCGCATAAGACTCCTCTGCGTGCGGTTGACCGTGACGTGAATCAATGAATCGCACGCATATGCGTTGGTTGGCCAAAAAGATTCCGGCTGATCGGGAGGATCCAGGCGGACACCTGCCAGTGCCGCCCGGGAGTCATCCGTGGCCGGGCGAGCCAACTATCTGCCGGCCGGGTGCGCCTCGCCGGTATGGCTCCGGTTGCGAGTGGGTGCGCTCCGAGGCGTGGAGATGCGCAGGCGCGCCCGGACCCGATGGCCGGGCCCAGGCGCGCCTGGAGAGTCGTTCCGTGTCGTTACATCGTTACATGTGACCGGTGGTCACGAACCGCTCGTGCCAGCTGAGGGCCTCGCTGAGGATGTGGGGCGTGTGCTTGCCCGGAGCGAGGTCCAGCGCCCGCTTGAAGTAGTCCATGAGCTGATCCCGGTAGTCCGGGTGCGCGCAGTTTTCGATGATCGCCACGGCGCGTTTCTTCGGCGAAAGCCCCCGCAGGTCAGCCAGGCCCTGCTCGGTGATGAGCACCTGAACGTCATGCTCGCTGTGGTCCACGTGCGAGACCATCGGCACGATCGCCGAGATGGCACCCCTTTTGGCCGTCGACGGGGACATGAACATCGACAGGTAGGCGTTACGGGCGAAGTCCCCGGAGCCGCCGATGCCATTCATGATCTGCGAGCCCATGATGTGGGTCGAGTTCACGTTGCCGTAGATGTCGGCTTCGATGATCCCATTCATCGCGATCACACCGAGGCGACGGATCGCCTCCGGATGGTTGCTGATCTCCTGGGGCCGCAGGACGATCTTGTCGCGGAACAGTGGCAGATCCCGGTTGAGCTCCTCCAGCGCGTCAGGACTCAGGGAGAACGCCGTGCACGACGCGGTGGCCAGGGTGCCGGACTTCAGCATGTCCAGCATGCCGTCCTGAAGTACCTCGGTGTACGCGGTGAGGTTCTGGTACGGGCCGGCGTTGAGGCCGGAGAGCACCGCGTTGGCCACGTTACCGACGCCCGATTGGATGGGCAGTAGATTCTTCGGAAGGCGCCCGTGCCGGACCTCGTTCGCCAGGAAGTCCAGGATGTGTCCGGCGATGCGGCGCGACCCCTCGTCTGGGGCGGTGAACGGCGAGTTGCGGTCCGGAGCATTGGTCTCAACGATCGCAACGACCTTGCCCGGGTCCACGGTGAAGTACGGCGTGCCGATTCGCTGACCGGTCGAGGTGATCGGCAGCGGTGTGCGGTCCGGCGGCAGGGCAGTGCCGTGGTAGATGTCGTGCATGCCCTCCAGCGCCGGGTTCTGCCACGAGTTGACTTCGAGGATCACCTTGTCGGCCTGGTCGAGCCAGGTGTTGTTGTTGCCGACGGAGGACGATGGGACCAGCCGGCCGTCCTCCAGGATCGCCGTGATCTCGATCAGCGCGACGTCGAGGTGGCCGAGGAAGCCGAACGCCGTGTACTGGCTGACGTGGGAGAGGTGAATGTCGATGTAGTTGATCTCGCCGCTGTTGATCCGCCGGCGGATGTCCGGATCCGACTGGTAGGGGAGGCGGAGGTCGACGCCGTCGGCCTGGGCCAGGGTTCCATCCAGCTCGGGTGCTGTTGAGGCCCCGGTCCACATGCCAATCTTGAACGCCTCGCCCCGCTCATGCGCGGCGCGCATCCGCCTGGCGAGTGCCTGCGGCACCGCCTTGGGGTAGCCGGCGCCAGTGAAACCGCTCATACCGACATTGGCGCCAGGCTGGATGAACTGGGCGGCCTCCTCGGCCGACATGATCTTTGATCGCAGAGCCGCGTTCTTGACGCGAGATTCACCAGACACTGTGTCTGACCTTCACCAATTCGACTCGGGATAGTTCCGGCTTTCCACCGACCGCCGTGCGGCGGGGCTTGGCCATGACCTTGATGATCGTATCGTCCTTCGACCTCCTGAACCGACCCGGCCCGGGAATGTGTCGCCTTGGCCCGCTCGTCTCGGGAGGACGGCGTTGCACCTGTTCAGGTGGCTGATGCGGGTGGTGCTGCTGGGGCTTTCGGCGGGGCTGGGGCCCAGTGGGGTGCGGGCGGTATCGAGAGCGGTCATGGTGTGTTCATCATCCCACTTTCCGGCAATGACCCCGGGGCTGGTGCGAGCCGTGACACGGGGAGCCCGGCGTCAGGACGCCGGGCTCCGGAATGCGTCCCAGGACCCGATGAGACGGAATACGACCTCTGCCTCAGCCGAGGGTCGGGGTCTGCCAATCCCTCCAGCTGGCCAGATTGCCGGCCTTCTTGCTCGAAATCCGCATCGAGCCGGGGTAGTTGCCCGACTTCAGCAGGAATTCCTTGATGCTGTTCTGGAGCGGGGTCTTCCATTCGGACCGGACGGCGCAGTGGTTGCCGTCCGAGATATCGGACCAGTAGGTGATGTTGTCGCCGGCACC
>JAFGOK010000140.1 GCA_016926535.1 Micromonosporaceae bacterium
CCCGCCCATCGCTCCACTTCAGACTCGATCATGTCGGCCCTGACGGCGACGTGTACGTGAACGACCAGCATGGCCTCATCCTGCCCGATGATTTCTCGCAGCACATCCCACATGCGCGCTGGCCAGTGAAACTCATCACCAGCGATGCAGGCTGGTCGCTGTTTCGATAGGTTGTACCTGTGGCCATTGTCTCGCGTTCCCGCCGCTCTCGGCGTCGCGCGCGACACATCCTGCGCCATTTCTTCTTCGGACTCGCCGCCTTCGCACTTGCGCTGAGTGCCTGGTGCGCACAACTGGTGCTCTGCGCCCCCGAGACGCCAGGAGTCAGTGATCGGGCGCCGGCCCTCGCTGCGGAAACGGCGGTGCACGCTGCTTCCTCCGCCAGTTCCCCCACGAGCTCCATCGCGAGTTCCATCCTGCTCCTCGCGAGCCAGGACACCCAGGACACCGCAGGCGACTCCAGCGAAACGCAGCCCGCAGCACAGGTCGCCGTTCTCGCCCTGAGGGCGTTGCCGCAGGCCGTCACCGCTGGTCGTGAAAGTCGGCCGGTCGTCAGATTCGGGATCACCCGGTCACCCCTTGCCCAGCGGGCTCCGCCGCCCGCCCTCAGCTAACTGCCGCTGGCCATCCCCGCCCAGCGCGCCGCTGAGGCCAGGCACTGACATCAACGTCAACGCCTCCGGCTGACCGCACACCTGTAGATCTTGACTGCTGGCGATTCACCCACTCACCACGACGTTGTTCGGACGCCCTTTGTTTTCAAGGAGATGAACCGTTGGACGGCATCATCGACACAGCTATCCACACCTTTGTCCTCGATGGCAGGCAGGCCCTGGCCATCTGGGCCGGGCTGACCGCTCTCGCGGTCGTCGCGTTTGTCGCGCTCTCCGCGACCGGTCGCAGGGAGTGGCTCGGGGTCGCACGCTCCGGCCCCACCTGGGCGCGCCGCAGAAGGGCTGCGCTGGAGACCACGTACGCCGATCTGAGACGCAGTGCCAGTGAGATCGCGATCGCGGCACGCCGGGCTGCCGCGACGGCTCAGCGCCGCCACGACGACTGGCTGGTCGCTCGGGGCATCGCGGACGCGGCCCGGCAGGCGTTCGACGACGCGGATGCCCTTGCCCGCAAGCTGATCCTCGCGGCCGGCTGCCGGATCCCGGCAGAGCATCTCTCCCCTTCAGATGTCGCGGAGCGGGAGCGATACCTGCACCGGGCCGCAGCCGAAGCATTCAACCAGGGAGACCTCTCCATCGATCAGCTGCTGGACGCCCTGTCCGACCGCAACGGTTGGAGCCCGTGCCGGCATCCCGCAGATCAGGAGGTGCTGCTGCGGCGCCTCGCCCGCCAGCGGCGACTCTGGCTGTACCAAACGGCTGCCGCAGCAGAGCGGAACGCGTGGTACAACGCGGACCTGGCGATCGCGGCACGGCGCAGTCTCGACGACGAGGCGTTCGCCGCCCAGGTCCAAGCCCGGCTGGCGTTCAGCCGCCTGGCCCGCGCGGTCCCTCAGCACCGCAGGCAACCCACCCCACTGTCGCGCCGCCTGTGGGCGCTTGGCCGCCGCCCAGGGATGGCACCATCTGCCGCGTCGCAGACCTCAGGCGGCTCCGCCTCCGTTGCGGTCGGTACAGCGAGCGTCCGTGGCGCCAACGCCACCGGGCGGGCGACTGTGCGGCTGGCTTGAGCGGCCGAAGCCTGGCGCGCAGCAGCGAAGCCTGGCACAGCGGCCGAAGCTGGCGGCCTGGGCGTGCTCCGGACCGGACCACGCCCATGTCCAGGTGGTGTTGGGTTCTACCGGCCGCCGACGGCCGCGGCATAGCGTGCCGCGACGTCCTGCCAGTTCACAACGTTCCACATCGCCTTGACGAAGTCCGGCCGCACATTGCGGTACTGGAGGTAGTAGGCATGCTCCCAGGCGTCGAAGGCCAGCAAGGGCGTTGACCCCTGCGCGACGTTGCCGTGGTGGTCGTACACCTGCTCGACGATCAGCCGCCCACTCATCGGCTCATAGGACAGCACTCCCCAGCCGGACCCCTGGACCAGCGTCGTCGCTGCGGTCAGCTGGCCGTGGAATCCCTCGAACGAGCCGAAGCACTCCTCGATGGCTGCGGCGAGGTCGCCGTCTGGCCTGTCCCCGCCGTCGGGGGACATGTTCTGCCAGTACAGCGTGTGCAGGACGTGACCGGAGACGTTGAAGGCCAGGGTCTTCTCCAGCCCGACCAGGGACCCGAAGTCCCCCTTGTCCCGGGCTTCGGCGAGGCGCTCCAGCGCTGCGTTCGCCCCGGCGACGTAGGCCGCGTGGTGCTTGTCGTGGTGGAACTCCAGAATCTCCCCACTGAGGTGTGGCTCCAGCGCCGCGTAGTCGTAGGGCAGATCAGGCAATGTATAGACGCCCATGGGTTGTCCTTCCCGAGCGGATGACTGTCGTGGATCCGGCTCTGAATTCTCGCAGATCCGGAGCATCTCACCACGAGGGATGAAGCGTAACGAATGCCACTGGCCAGCCGGGACTTGCCGTGGTATCCCATTCTGCCGTCATGACCTGCCCGGCTCATGCCGGCGCAGTGCAATCCTCGTCACGCCGAGAACAACGAGCGCCTGCACCCCCAGCACGGCCATCGCCCAGCCCCAGGCTCCCGCGGTGTGTGCCCAGAGCGCGTCCGCCGGCGACTTCAGCATGATCGACCTCAGATCGGTCGTCGCCGCAGCAGCGGCATACCCCCACCGCGCCGGGGCGATCCAGGACAGCTGCTCGATGCCGCCCCGCCCGACCACGTCGAACAGCCCACCGCACAGCACGAGCTGAGCCATGACCAGACCGACGAGCATCGGCATCGTCTGCTCGCTCGTCGAGACGAACACACTGACCAGCAGTCCAAGCACCGTTGAGGCGACGGCGGTCAGCCAGATGACGGCAACGAGTTCCACCAACGGCTGCCCCAGCACCAGCGCCTCGCCTGGCCCCGGCCGCCCGAGCAGACCAGCGACGACGAACAGCGCCGCTTGCACCAGGTTGAGCAAGCCGAACACCAGCAGCTTCGAGCCGAGGTAGGCGCTGGGAGACAGGCCAACGGCTCGCTCTCTCCGGTAGATCGGACCCTCCCGAACGAACTCCCGGATCCCCCCGGCAAGTCCGAAAAAGACCGCGCCGATCAGCAGCACCACCAGCAGCTGTGCCGCCTCCGCTGTCCGCGGTATCTGGCCGGAGGGACGGCCAAGACCATCCGATCCCGGAATGACGTGCAGCAGCAGGGCCAGCCCGAGCGGCAGCCCGAGGGAGAGCGCGGCGTACAGCCGGTCCGCGAAGGTCACCGCGATCATGCGGCGGGTCAGGATCCCCAGCTGGCGCAAGCGTCCCTTCCTCGCGGGCGGCACGGCCGGGCCGATCCGGGGGACCGTCGCAGCCTGGCCATGACCTGCCGCGGCGGCTGAGGCAGCGAAGCGCCGTGCCCAGGCATCCGGGTCGGCAGCGACCGCGTTGAACACGTCCGCATAGCCGCTGGCCCCGAAGAAGGCGAGGAGCTGGGACGGCGGTCCGAGATACGCGACCTTGCCGCCCCGGCCGAGGACCAGCACCCGGTCGCAGACGTTGAGATGCAGCGGGCTGTGCGTCACGACAACGACGGTCCTGCCCCGATCGGCGAGATCCCGCAGCCCGAGCATGACGTCCCGGTCCAGGGCCGGGTCAAGGCCGGAGGTCGGCTCGTCGAGGAAGAGCAACGACGGCTCGGTCAACAACTCCAGCGCGACCGAGGTGCGCTTGCGCTGCCCACCGGACAGGGTGTCGATCCGCTGGTCCGCGTGGGCGTCCAGTCCGAGTTGCCCAAGGACCTCCTCGATCCTGGCGTCCCGCTCTGCCGCGCTGACGTCCGGACCGAAGCGCAGCGCCGCCGCGTACCGCAGGGCCTTCCGCACCGTCAGCTGGCTGTGCAGGATGTCGTCCTGGGGCACCAGCCCGATGCGGTGCCGCAGGTCGTCGTACTCCGCGTACAGGTCTCGGCCCTCGTACCGGACCGTCCCGTGCGTCGCTGGACGGATGCCGGTCAGCGCTCCCAGCAGGGTCGATTTTCCCGCCCCGCTCGGGCCGACCACGCCGAGCAGGCTGCACTCCCCCAGGCTGAACGAGACCTGGTCCAGCAGCCTGCGCCCACCGGCGACCTCGACGGTCAGCGCCTCAGCCCGCAACGAGACCCGCCCGGTATCGACGAACTGGCGCAACTGAGCCCCGTCGAACACCATCTGGTGGTGCCCGAAGGAGATCGTGTCTCCGGGACGGAGGGTCGCCTGCTCCACCCGCTGGCCGTTGACGAAGGTGCCATTGTTGCTGCCCAGGTCAATCACCTGGTAGTCGGCACCGGTCCGGAGAAACTCCGCGTGGTACCTGGAGACCAGCAGGTCGTCAAGGACGATCGTGTTGTCGGGTGCCCGGCCGATCCGAGCTCGGTTCGCCGCCTGGTGCACGGCAGACGGCATCCGTCCAGCGGCATCCGGCATCCGGGCCGCATCTGGCGCCCGCTCCGGCCGCAGAACGATCTGCGGTCCAGCGATCGGGTCCCCGAGCCGCGCGACGCACGGCCCCAGAATCTCGATCTCCTTGATCCTTCCGGCCCCCGTGAAGGTGCCATTGCTGCTGTTGAGGTCACGCAGTCGCCATCGCCCACCGACCTGGCCGACGGCAACGTGTTCCCGGGACACCCGCTCGTCATCGATCACGATCTGGCACAGCGGATCCCGACCGATGATCACTGTCCCGTGTTCTGGGCCTATCCGCCGTTCCCCGCCGGGGACGCTAATGATCACGCCATCAGTCATCGTGACGCCTTCGGAAGCCGCGCCGCCATCTTCGTCGCGAGCTTGACCACGTCGGACTGGTAGGCGCCACGCACCCCAGCCTGCTCCGCGACCCGCAACAGCACCTGCCCGGACCGGACGAACACCATGGCGATCGGCTCGTTGACTCCCCCGTCGAGGATGAAGACCCCGAAGGACTCCTCCCCGAGTTTCGGGACGGTGAACGGTTGCCAACCGCACCTGGTCGCCTGCTCTCGCGCGCTGGCGAAGTACTCGAGCGCATAGGTGCCGTAGAACCCTGCGACCGAGGAAGTGATGTTGACATACCCGTCAGCCGTGTCCGCGTCAAAGGCATTTGTGGTGTGTGCGCCGATCGCGTCACTGGCGATCGTGCCCTCGGCGCACAGGGACATCGTGGTGAGGCCGCCGAACACCAGATCCCGGTACGCCCCGGAGCTGTAGTTGCTGGGGTCGGCCTTGGTGATGTCCTTCTGGGGGGTCTTGGTCACGGCGTTGATGTCCGCAACTGAGACCAGGGCGGGTTCGATGACCGTCACAGCCGGAGGTGGAACCGATCGGTCGATACTTCGACCGGCAGACGTACCACCATTTCCATCTATTTTATCCGCAATGTCATTCCAGGTGCCGACACAGCACAGCCCGACCATCACCACGACGAGGCCAGCGATGATCAGCCCGATGATGCTGCCGATCGAGCGCTTCTGCTTCGGCATCTTGGGCGGCGGTCCGATGACTGTGCCGTATCCGGGTATACCCGCGAACGGAGGCGGCGGAGGCGGCGGAGGCGGCGGGGCAACTGGATAGCCGGAGACCGGGCTCGCGCCCAATCTGCCCCCGGAAACGGCGGGTCGATACTGCGGCGGCGCCAGCCCGGTCGGCGGGAGCTGACCAGCCGAGGCTGCTGGCGACGGGAAAGCCCGCGAGGTATCTGCCGGTGGACTGATCAGCGCGCGGATCCAGGCAGCGGCACTGGCCGGCCGACGTTCCGGCTGCGAGGAGAGCATGGCGACAACGCCCCGCGCCGTGCGGTCGCTGCCTGGGCCAAGGACGGAGCAGACCCGCTGAATCATCCCTTCCGGATCGCCGGGGACCGGCATCTCACCTGTCATCGCGTAGTAGACGGTCGCGCCGAAGGTGTACCGGTCGGTCGCCGGGGTGTACTCCCCCCGGGCGAGCGACTCCGGAGCCATGAACGGCGCCGTCCCGAAGATCCGGGATGTCGCGTCCGTCGCCCGTAGCCGGACCAGCCCGAAATCGACGAGATACACCCGCCTGTCCGAAGCGATCAGGATGTTGGCGGGCTTGATGTCCCGATGGATCACTGAGGCACCGTTGGTGTCCCTGCCACTGTGCAGGTAGTCGATGGCGACGGCGATGGGTTCCAGCACCGAGAGGACGCCCGTCCCCCGCAACTCGCCCTGCTCCAGCGCGTCCTGGAGGCTCCGGCCTTCGATCCACTTCATGACGAAGTACAGGCGGTAGCCCCCGGCGCTCGAACCGGCCGGCGGAGGTCCGACAAAGACCTCCTTGACCTTGACGACTGACGGATGTTCCAGGTGGACTGCCAGCGCTGCCTGCATGCGCAGGTCTTCGAGCCGCTCCTTGGGGCGCTCGTCACCCTCGACATTGATAATCTTCACCGCATAGGCAAACGGCTCTCCAGCGTGGTATTCGAGCGCCTTCCACACCTCGCCCTCGCCACCCACGGCAAAGCGCTGCACGAGCTCATAGCGATCCGGCGCATCAGAAGGGCCGACATGGACGTGCTGTGGCGATGACACGCGCACATCCTGCCATCCCGACCCTCATCGTGGGTGACAGCCAGCATCGATCAGTATCGACATCTGGCTATGTTAAGAGATCAAACACGTCGCCCCATTGAGCTGAACGGATCCGGCAACCGCAGCGAGGACGGTTCCCGGCCCCAGCGGGCGGTCCGCGTTGAACCCGATAGACACAGTCCCACCAGCGACAACAGCTCCATTCCACCCCGGAGCCCGAGCCGTGACGGCACTTCCGCTCTGGGTGACCGTCGCCCCCCAAGACGTCGTGATCGCGACGTCGGAGGGCAGAGCCCACGTCACCGTCCAGGGTTCAAGTGTTACCACATCGTCATTGCGAACAGTGACCGTCGCTTGGAAGCCTGTCGGCCACATCGTGTCGACCGTCGCCAGCGCGGAGCAGTTGGAGCCCTCGGACGGCACGGGCAGAGCCGTCGCCGTGGCTGTCACGGAGGCTGAAGGCGCGGCCCCGGAAGAACCTGCGGACGGCGACTGATCCGGCAGCACCGCGCCGCTTTCATACATCCGCACGTCTGTGGACTGGTTGACAGTCGGGGACAGGGCGATGTCGTCAACGATGGCCTGATTGCCGTAAACGTCGGTCAGCCGGAGCGTGAACGGCCCCGGTCCGGCCCCATCCTCCTTGAGCCAGTAGTTGTACTCCGCCCGTTTCAGGCTCTGCCATTCCCCCGCCTCGGTGCGGTACTCCATGGCGGCCAGTGGATTGCCGTGGTTCGTCGCAAGGAATCCGATCCACCACTGGGACGAGCCCTCCTTGACCCGGATAGTGACCGGGCCGGCCCCCTCCGGGTTCTTGACCCCCTGGTAGCTGATCGGGATGACTCCAGCCGTGAGATCCCCGATCTTGGCAAAAGCCTCTGGGCTCATGTCCAGATGACCGGACTCGCACTCCGGGCACTTGTCCGCGGCGAGCACGCGAACCGTGCCCTTCGGCCCGGTGACGTCGATGTAACCACCGCAGCCCCCGGCGTGGTCGTAGTCCTCCGGCCCCAGGGCAGCGTAGAGCCGGTCCGCCGGGACGACCGGGAACGAGCAGTTACCCAAGCCGCTGTCACCCAGGGAGTAATAGGTCGCACGACCGGTATGGCGGTCCGTTTCGGACACCGCCCCGGCTGGCCAGTCGGAGGAGCTCACCAGAGCTGTCACTGTCACCGTCGCGACGACCAGACCGCTCAGCCCCAGAGAGAACAGCCCCCGCCAGCGCGAAACCCGCCGCCCACCACCCGAGCCCCATCCTGGTCGCCTGTGGTTACCGCGCACCGCCATGCCACTCACCTCGCACTCACCATGCTCCACATCTGACGCGAATGCATGGACGCCCGACGGATGGAACACTCCGATCGAACACCCCGATATCCGCGCCACCCAAACGTACATATCCCAAAAGGCCACGACGCAGCACCTGGCAAGACTTAATCGACATAACAGAGGAACTTCAAGAACGTCCGCCTCGCCCGCCGAGGTCCCCTGGGTGAGCCGGTGCGGCC
>JAFGOK010000680.1 GCA_016926535.1 Micromonosporaceae bacterium
TCGACCATCACGACCAAGATGGCGTACGCCAGGAGCCAGGGACTGGCCGGCTCCTTCTTCTGGGAGCTGTCCGGCGACACGACCAACGGTGAGCTGATCGCCGCGATCAGCGGCGGCCTCGGCTGACGGTTCACGCTCACCAGCTTGACGATGGTGGTCGCCTTGTGGTCTAGTCCGGCCTGAGCCAGCTTGGACGGAGGGCGGAGATGACCAGGGCGGCCACCATCGATGCACGCAGCCCCGTGCCGAAGTACTACCAGTTGCGGGAGATCCTGTTGGACCTCATCGAGCATGAGCTGGCCGTTGACACGCCGGTACCGTCGGAGCGGGAGCTCGCAGCGCGGTACGGGCTGTCGCGCATGACCGCTCGGCAAGCCGTCGAGCACCTGGTGTCAGAGGGGCGGCTGTACCGGGTGCAGGGCAAGGGGACCTTCGTGGCGCAGCCGAAGATCGACATTCCGCTTCGGCTCACCTCGTTCACCGAGGACATGCGGGCCCGCGGGATGACGCCCGGTGCCGCCGATCTCGGACGGAGGACGGTCGCGGCCTCTGCCGCCGTCGCCAGAGAGCTCGGCCTGGCCGCCGGCGATCCGGTCCATGTCATCGAACGCCTGCGGACGGCCGACGGGGTCCCGATGGCGCTGGAACGCTCGCACCTGCCTGCGAGTCTCGTTCCGGATCTCCTGGAACGGTCCTGGCGGAACCAGTCGCTCTACGAGGTGCTCGCCCGGGAGCACGGCATCATCCTCGACCGGGGCGATCAGGTGATCGAGGCGGGGATCGCGGACAGCGGGGACGCCGGCCTGCTGGATCTCGCCCCCGGCAGCGCGGTGCTGCTGCTTCAGCGCCGGTGCTGGGCTGGCGAGGCCGCTGTCGAGTACGTCGTCTCGACCTACCGAGCCGATCGGTACCAGCTGCGAGCCTCCCTCGACGTCAGCCTCCGGGCCTGACCATGGCAGGGAAAGGTGCCGGCGCTGGCCGGGGGAGCGGGATCGCCGACCTGGTCGACCGCTGCCTGCTGATCGGGTTCGAGGAGCCAGCGCCGCCGGACTGGCTGCTGCGCGCCGCGCCCAGGGTCGGTGGGATCGCGCTGTACGGGTGCAACCTCCCGGCGGACGGGGACGTGGCTCACCTTGCCACGACCCTGCGCTCCCAGACCGACGTGCTGATCGCCGTGGACGAGGAGGGCGGCGACGTCACCCGGCTGCACTACCGGGAGGGGAGTCCCGATCCAGGCAATCTGGTCCTGGGCACCGCCGATGAGCTCGGGCTGACCTCAGCGGTCGCCGGGGGGATCGCGGCGAGGCTGCGGGCGGCGGGAGTCGGGTTCAACCTGGCGCCTGTTGTGGACGTGAACGCCGATCCGGACAACCCCGTCATCGGGGTGCGCTCGTTCGGGGCCGATCCAGCAGTGGTCAGCCGGCAGGCCGCTGCCTGGATCGCCGCTGCGCAGGCTGGCGGGGTGGCCACGTGCGCCAAGCACTTTCCCGGCCACGGGGACACCCGGGCCGATTCCCACCTGACCCTGCCTGTCGTCGGCTGCGACGAGGCCCAGTTGCGGGCGGTGCACCTGCCGCCGTTCGCCGCGGCGATCGAGGCGGGAGTCGCGGCCGTGATGACGGCGCACCTCACCGTACCGGCCCTGGACAGCCGGCCGGCGACGCTCAGCCCGCGGATCCTGGGCGGGCTGCTGCGGGGCGAGCTGGGATTCGACGGCGTCATCGTGACGGATGCCCTCGACATGGGTGCGATGACCAGGGGATACGGCTCGGAGGCAGCAGCGGTTGCCGCGCTGGCCGCCGGGGCCGACCTGCTGTGCCTCGGCGTGACGGATGCCCAGGGGCGCTACCAGCGGGTACGGGCCGCTGTCAGCGACGCCGTCGCCTGCGGGGACCTGCCACTGGCCAGGGTCGCCGAGGCGGCGGACCGGGTCGACCGCCTGCGGTCGCTGGTCGCCAGCTGGGCCAGCCGACCGGTCGGGGCTGGCGGGCAGGTCGGGGATGGCGGGCCGGTCGCTGCCGCCCAGGCCGCCGGCGCCGGTGGGGCCCCCGATCTGTCCTCGGCTGGGATGGCCGCAGCCGAGCGGGCGGCACAGCACCGAGGCCTGGTGCCTCTGTGCGGTCCCCCGGTCGTGGTCGAGCTCGGGGGCGTGCCCAACCTGGCCGTTGGCGAGGCCGGATGGAGCCTCGCCGCTCCGCTCGCCGCCAGCGGATGCCCACCAGCCCTGGTGGTCCGGATGACGCCAGACCGGGACCCCCAGCGGGATCCCGAGCTGGCCGCAGCCGTGGCGGCCGCCAGTGGAGGGCCGCTGGTCCTCGTCGGCCGGGATGTCGCCCGCCATCCGTGGCAGCTGGCCGTGCTGGAGCGGGTGAGAACGGCTCGGCCGGACGCCGTTCTGGTCGAACTCGGTCTGCCGAGGCTGGGCGGGCTCCCCGACGGGCCGTTGCTCTGCGTCGGTGGAGCCGCGCGGCCGAACCTGGCGGTCGCCGCGCACCTGCTCGTGGGTGGGGGGCGCTGACCTGGCGGTCGGCCGGACATGGCCCCAGGTCACGGCCGGGCAACGCTTGGATCTGGCCTCTTGACGGGGTGCGCGGCCCGTGCCAGAGTCCCCGTCAGGACTGGACCGGTATGGACCAGTGCCCGCCACCGGCGAATGATCCCCCGAATGGATCTCACTCGCTGGTGGTCACCACTCGCGCAAGACGCCGACCAAGGAGGGGACACATGGGTCTTCGCAGATCATGGGCCGTCAGTGTCGCCATCGCTGCCATCGCAGCACTCGGACTTGCCGGCTGCGGCGACTCGGCTGACGACTCCACGTCGTCGGGCGGGACGCTCACCGTGTGGCTGATGAACGGATCCGCCTCGGACGAGCTGATCCGTGACCTCAACGCAGAGTTCGAGCAATCACATAGCGGAATGACCGTCGACTACCAGGTCCAGCAATGGGACGGTATCCAGGACAA
>JAFGOK010000681.1 GCA_016926535.1 Micromonosporaceae bacterium
ATCTGGCACAACTGGCACACCGGCCAGCCTGTCATGCGGTCACTCGTGGCCTACGACCACTGACCCCTTGGAATAGGTCATCTAGGGCCAGGGCTAGGGGCAGGGGCAGAGGCAGAGGGGCAACGGCAACGGCAACGGCAACGGCACATAGCGAGAAGAGCCGCCGACCGGACGTGTGGTGGCGCGGCGGTCGGCGGCTCTTCTGCTCCCAGAGTGCGTGCCAGGGCGCTGGGCGAGATGCCTTCTGGGAGTTCAGGCGGTTGCGGTTTCAGACGTCGTAGTACATCGCGAACTCGTGCGGGGTCGGGCGGAGCCGGACCGGGTCGACCTCGTTGGCGCGCTTGAAATCGAGCCAGGTACTGATCAGGTCAGCGGTGAACACCCCACCGTCGAGCAGGTAATCGTGGTCGGCCTCAAGGGCGTCGAGCACGGCCTCCAGGGAGCCGGGGACCTGCTTGACGTTGGCGGCTTCCTCCGGGGGAAGGTCGTAGAGGTCCTTGTCGATTGGCTCCGGTGGCTCGATCTTGTTCTTGATGCCGTCGAGCCCGGCCATCATCATCGCGGAGAAGGCGAGGTAGACGTTGGCCGACGGGTCCGGGACCCGGAACTCGATCCGCTTGGCCTTGGCATTGGTGCCGGTGACCGGGATGCGGGTGCACGCGGAGCGGTTGCGGGCGGAATAGACCAGGTTGACCGGGGCCTCGAAGCCGGGCACTAGGCGCCGGTAGGAGTTGACCGTCGGGTTGGTGAAGGCCAGCAGGGACGGGGCGTGGTGCAGCAGGCCGCCGACGTACCAGCGGGCGATGTCCGACAGGCCACCGTAGCCGGTCTCGTCGTAGAACAGCGGCTGTCCACCGTCCCAGAGGCTCATGTGGACGTGCATGCCGGAGCCGTTGTCCCCGAAGAGGGGTTTTGGCATGAAGGTCGCCGATTTGCCAGCGTTCCAGCAGGTGTTCTTCACGATGTACTTGAACAGCTGCATCTGGTCCGCGGCGTGTAGCAGCGTGGAGAACCGGTAGTTGATCTCTGACTGGCCGGCCGTCCCGACCTCGTGGTGGGACCGCTCGACGGCGAAGCCCGAATCGACGAGCTGGCGGGCGATGGAGTCCCGCAGGTCGGCGTAGTGGTCGACCGGCGGGACGGGGAAATACCCGCCCTTGTACGCGGTCTTGTAGCCGCGGTTGCCGCCGGGCTCGTCCCGCCCGCTGTTCCACCAGCCCTCGACCGAGTCGATGTAGTAGTACGCCTGGTTGGCGGATGTTTCGTGGCGGATCGAGTCGAAGATATAAAATTCCGCTTCCGCCCCGAAGTACGCCGCGTCGGCGATGCCGCTGGCGACCAGGTAGGTTTCGGCCTTCTTTGCGATGTTGCGCGGATCGCGGCTGTAGGCCTCGCGGGTGTACGGGTCGTGGATGAAGAAGTTCAGCGCGAGCGTCTTCTCCTTGCGGTACGGGTCGATGAAGGCGCTGGTGTGGTCCGGCAGCAGCAGCATGTCCGATTCATGAATCTGCTGGAAGCCGCGGATGGAGGAACCGTCGAAGGCGAGTCCGTCGGTGAAGACGTCGCTGCCGAAGGCTTCGACGGGCAGGTTGAAGTGCTGCATCACCCCGGGGAGGTCGCAGAACCGGACGTCGACGAAGCGGACGTGCTCATCTGCGAGGTAGCGCAGTAACTCTTCTGGGTTGGCGAACACGGGTCCTCCCTGGTGGCGGATGCATACTCGGGACGTCTTCTCCGCTGGCCCGCGGAGGAGCGCAATCGCGGTTGGCTGTTCCTGACCGTATGGTCGCGCAGTTGCCGGGGTGTGTTCCCCCGGTTTCGCCAATGTTTCGCATCAAGATCAAGTTTGTGTCGGGCGTTCGAATGAGAAATCGGGGCAAACGTCCGATCGCCCAGCTGGGTGGGCTCATACCAGCTACCGTCACTTTCCGTTCCGTGAGGACAGCCGACGGGAAAGGCATGGCTCAGGATGACGCTGGCGTCGGAGGGCAAGGTGACGCGGGATGCGCGTGACAGCCAACGCAGGGAGATGCTCGGCCTGATGGCTGCCGGCGTCGTGCACGATGTCAACAACCTGCTGACCATTATCGGTAACTATGCGTCGTTCGCGATCGATGCGGAGACTCCCCCGACCCCGCCGGATGAGGATCGATGGCGGCGGCTGGTCGCGGACATCGAGCAGATCCAGCGGGCGGCAGCCCGGGGTAGCGAGTTGACCAGCAGGTTGCTGGCCTTTGCCCGGCCGGGGGCGGGCGCGGCGGAGTCGCTGGCCGTCAATGGCGTCGTGCGGGACGCGCTGGCACTGATCCGGGGGGCCCTGGGCAAGCAGATTGAGATCGTATTGGATCTTGATCCGGACTGCCGACCTGTGGTCTTCGACCGGACCGAACTTGACCAGGTTCTGGTGAATCTGATCATCAATGCCCGCGATGCCATGCCGGGCGGGGGGGCGCTCACGCTTCGCACCCGCACCGTTGGTCCCGCCGAAGGCCGGGGCCGGGCGGTGCGGATCGCGGTGATCGATTCCGGGGAGGGGATCCCGCCAGAGGTGCTGACCCGAGTGTTCGAGCCGTTCTTCAGCACCAAGCCGGCTGGGCAGGGAAGCGGGCTCGGCCTGGCCGTCGTGCGGGAGATTGTCGACGGCCGGGGCGGCCAGGTCCTCATCGATTCGCTGCCGGGCAACGGGACGACGGTCGAGTTGCTGCTGCCAGCAGCATGAGGTGACCGGCTGCTCAGATCTGGGTTCAGCCCGTCTGTGGTTCAGCCCGTCCGTGGTTCAGCCCGTC
>JAFGOK010000682.1 GCA_016926535.1 Micromonosporaceae bacterium
GGCGTCGCACCAGTAACGGCATCGAGGTGAGGACAGCGAGCAGCACGGTGACCGGTCGCAGGTTGGACGAGACCTGGACTACCAGGTACGCGGTGATCGCGATGGACGCGTCGACGACGGCCGGGCGCCAGGCTGCTGGCGAGGTCCTCACGCAGCCCGGCGGGCGACGATCTTGGCAGGCCCACGCCGGCCGGTGACCACTCGCGCGTCCCGGAAGCCTGCGGCCTGGGCGTCGGCGACGATAGCCTCCGGGCTGCCCCTGAGCACCCGGCGATGGGCGGTGATGACCAGGCAGCCGCCGGGACACAGCACGCGGTACATCTCGGCGAACCCGGCATCGGGATCCCACAGCATGACGTTGTTGACCGATATGGCCACGTCAATGCTCTGGTCGGGGCATCCGGTGTGTTCCGCGCACCCCTCGCGCAGGACGACGATGCCCGCTGTGATCTGGGCCGCGCACCGCTTGGCTGCGGTCTGCTGCATGACGGTGGAGGGCTCGACCCCGATGACCTGGCCGCCGGGGGCGACCGCTTCGGCGGCCATCACCAGTCCCTGACCGGTGCCGTAGCCGACGGCCAGCACTCGGGCGCCTGGGGCGACCTCTGGCCGCTGGATGGCCCAGCGTTCCTGGTCAGCGTGCGCGGACTCCATCAGCCTGCCGCCCAGCCGCCCCCGCCACCCGCGCGGATAGACGAAGAAGGGTGCGAGGATCGTCTCCATCAACTGGTTCACACCCCGTAGCTCAGCACAGTCCGGCACGGAACGGAACCGAACCCACCCCGCGCAGAGGGTCCGCCCCACCGATCGCCGACTCGGCGTCGGAACCCGTGCGTGACGGTCCGACCGCCATGCGGGTCACCGCTGCGGCAGGACCAGCAGGGTGACGGAGTTGGCGGGGAAGGTCGCGGTGAGCGCTTCGGCATCCACCGTCACATCGTCACCACGCACGATCGAGGTCAGCTCGGCCGGGCCGTAGGTGAACCGCTGCGCCGCGCCGGTGCCGCTGAACCCAGCCACCGCCACCGACGACGTCAGGTCATCACCGGTCTTGTTGACGACCATGAGCGTCAGCGCCCGGTCGGTCGAGCGCTGTGCGCCGTACACGGCCAGCTGTCCCTGATCGCTGCTGGTCGCCGAAACGCTCACGTCGCCGAACCGGCTACCCTCGCCGTCGTAGTTGCGGTACATCCGGAACGCGTAGGCGCCGGGCTGGGTCGGCTGGGGCTCGCCCCACATGGTGGCCAGGTCCAGGCCCTCCCGCCCGAAGATCCCGAGCACGTCGGCCTGCGCCAGCGCGCCGTTGATGTCGTCGTTGGCACCCCAGTTGTACTCGGTGATGGCGATCTTGGTGCCGGGGTAGTACTGCGCGACCCAGGCCTTCATCGTGCGGATGACCTGCAGCGGCGGCGCGTTGACGCCACTGGGGCCGATCCAGGACTCGTCGACGTAGGTGGGATCCCACAGCGAGCGGGTGGACCGTAGCCGCAGTGCGTTGGCCGTCGGGTTGACGCTGCCGTCGATCGCGGGGTAGTAGTGCTGGTCGAAGTAGTCCAGGTAGCGTTGCCCGCCGTTGGCGTCGCTGAAGTCCTTCATGTTCTTCAGGTACCACTGGGAGAGGTTCAACCCGCCGTGCGCAGCCGCGTCGGCTCCGGGCGCACATCCGTCCAACCCGGACGCGACCCACTCGCAGTAGCCCCAGCCGGACGGGCCGAGCACCGCCGCCCCCGGATCGGCGGCCTTGATCGACGCGGCAGCCGCGGTACCCTTGCCGCCCAGCTCGTCGTAGGTCACCTTCTCCGGATGCACATCGCGGTGCGTCGCGCTCCACAGCACCGGCTCGTTGTCGAGCTGGTAGATCGGCACGCCGCCGCTGGCCGCCGGGCCGAACTGGCTCACCAGATGGGACACCATGGCACCGCCGTAGGACGCGTCCACCGGGACCGACGTGTCTGTGGCCACCCCGGTGAGGTCGACGCCGTCGAGCTTGCCGTTGCCGCAGTTGGTGTCCCACGGATCGAACGCGTCCTGCTGCGGGAACCGGGTCGCGGGGAACCCGCAGGCGAACGGGTGCGACTGCGGTGAATCCTTCGCCACCCACCCGACCAACGGGATCGTGACGATCTGCTTGGCGCCACGGGCGGCATTGGTTTGAACGAACGCCTCGACCGTGCCGTCCGGCCCAGTCACGATGTTCTCGAAGTACCAGTCACTACCGGTGTTGTAGGTGTGATTCTGGAAGTTGTACCGGCTGCTCGCATTGCCACCCCAGCGGGCCACCGGCAGACCGATCTCGACAGCGAACGCCGGATCGGCACCGTTGAGACCGTAGATATCCGGACTGATCGTATGCCTGGCCGCGGCAACGTCCACGGACAGGGCGGGCCCGGCCATCGCCGCAGCAGGGGTCGCCCCGGCCGAGGTCGCGGCGGCCGCCCCAGCCACCGATCCAACCACGAGCGACGCCACCACGCCAACGGTGGGGATCGATCGCGACCATTGCCGGTGTTGCCACCGTTGAGTATCCATGACATTCCTCCATCACGTCTGTGTGCCGAATCATTTCGACTGGCAACGTGCTTGCTTGATCGATTTTCGCCAATTGCAAGTGACTCACTTCGATGCCATGTAACACATTTCTCTGGTTGTCATGGAAAGTTTCGGCCCCTCACCCCGTTCAACGATACCTGGGTGTGTGTGCTGGGCATGCTGGGTGTGTGTGCTGGGTGTGCTGGGGTCGGGGTGAGTACGTGGTGGTGCAGACAGTGCCGTTGAGCGTGAACGAGGCGGGCGGCGGGTTGGCGCCGGCCTCGCTGGACGCTCGTGTTCCAACGTGTGTGCAGAAACTTTCCATTGATTCAGCCCGATTGTTTCTGTGCTGGCACGTTACCGACTCGAACGACTGACGTCAATGGCCATGGCGGACACCTCAGTGGCGGTGCAACGTTCCGGTACGGGCGCGGATCCCGGCGGTGCCGCACTCGCACCGGGCAGAGCGCGCGGTACATCTCGGCGAAACCAGCATCGGGATCCCACAATCCGGTACAGAACGGAACCGGACGCACCCCGCTCGTCAACCGTGGCCAGGAGTATCAGGATCAAGGGTGAATTCGCGGATCAGACACAGGCAATTCCGGAACACCCGAGCCGGTCACCAATGGATCTGTTGGGCGATTCGGTGTTGACCGCAGTTCCAGGCTCGGAGTAAATGCCGTACGCCGCGCTGCGCCGTGTCACGTTTCCATTGACGACGACCGGAATGCTGTCCGGGAAATCGCTCCTGATGATATGAATACCATCGGCAATTGGATGACCATTTCTGTCAGTGGAAGTCTGATCACTCCAGCCATTGTGCCAGAACGTGTTGTGACTGATGGTGACAGGCCTGTCCGGTTTTTTGTTCGTGCCATATGAGTAGATACCGGCACAACCGTTATTGATGAACTTATTCCCCGAGATCTCTGTGATCTCCTGCCATGGGCCGATTTCAATGCCAAACGTGCTGTTGTTGCGGAACGTGTTGCCGGTAATCTAGATATTGGAAGATCCGCTTAACAACATTCCAGCCCAAAGGCCACCAACGATCTGATTATTTGTGATGATGGAACGCCGACCGGTCGCGGATCCCAGCGATGATAGAAAGACGCCATAGCC
>JAFGOK010000683.1 GCA_016926535.1 Micromonosporaceae bacterium
AACTCGACCACCCCGTAGGCCTCCGGATTGGCGACCGGATAGGCGAACACCACGCCGCCGGAGATCGTCCGATGCCTGCGCAATTGCCGCCCGAGGCCGACCCCGTGGAAGATGTTGTCGCCGAGCACCAGCGCGACGGCCTCGTCGCCGATGAAGTCCGCACCGATGATGAATGCCTGGGCGATGCCGTCTGGTGCTGGTTGGGTGGCGTAGTCGATGCGTAGCCCCCACTGGGAGCCGTCACCGAGCAGCTGATGAAACGCCGCGCTGTCCTCCGGCGTCGTGATGACGAGCAGCTCCCGGATCCCCGCCATGACCAGGGTGGTCAGCGGGTAGTAGACCATTGGCTTGTCATAGACCGGCATCAACTGTTTGGACACAGCTCTGGTGACAGGCCACAGACGGGAACCGGTACCCCCGGCGAGAATGATGCCACGCACGTGCCGCAGCGTACTCCGCCGGGGAAGGGCCGCCGACGCGTAGACTGCCGGTTTCGTGAGAATCCCCCCGACCGGCGAGGCCGGTCTTGTCGATGCCACTGCTACTGATGCCGGTTCTGTTGATGGCGCGTCTGTTGATGCCACGACCGCGGACCGGGTCCGAACGTACCGATGGCTGATCACCGGCGCCAAGGGCATGCTCGGCTGTGATCTCGTGGCGCTTCTGACCGGTTGCGGCGCGGCGGTCACCATCACCGACCGGGACGAGGTCGATATCACCGACCAGGCGGGGACGGCCGAAGCCGTCGCCGGTCATGATCTCGTCGTGAATACCGCCGCCTGGACTGATGTCGACGCGGCGGAAACGCAGGAGGAACAAGCGACCATAATCAATGGGTTGGGCCCGCAGAACCTCGCTGTCGCGTGTTCTGCGACAGGCGCGAGACTGCTGCACGTCTCGACCGACTATGTGTTCTCCGGCCGCGCGAATCACCCCTATTCGGAGGACTCGCCAACCAATCCGGTGAACGCCTACGGGCGAGGCAAACTCGTCGGAGAACAGGCCATCGAACGCCTGGCGCCCCGACTCGGCTACATCGTCCGGACCGCCTGGCTCTACGGTGCCGGCGGCCGGAACTTCGTTTCCACCATGCTGCGTCTGGCCCAGCGGCAGGAGGTCATCGAGGTCGTCGACGATCAGTCCGGTCAGCCGACCTGGACTCGGGCGCTGGCATCGCACCTGGTCAGACTAGGTGTCGCCGCGGTTGACCGCCGGAGTCCAGCCCCGCCCGGGATCTACCACGGCACGGCCAGCGGCCAGACGACGTGGTACGGGCTGGCCCGCGCGATCTTCGCCGAGGCCGGGTTGGATCCCGAACGGATTCGGCCGACCACCAGTGCCCGGTTCCCCCGACCGGCGCCCCGGCCCGCCTATAGTGTGCTCGCACACGGCAATTGGGCTCGCGCTGGTCTTCCGCCACTCGACCAGTGGCGCGACCAGTTGGCGATGGCATTGCCCACGCTGATTTCCTGACACCAGCCCATGGTGTGTATCGGCGCGAGGGGCACCAGAAATCTGCGAAAGGCGACCCGTGAAACTCACGTTTGTCACCGGGCTGACCGGAATAGCGGTGCTGTCATTCGTGTTGGAGTTGCTGCGTCGCCGAAAGCTCCAGGAGAAATACGCTATCCTGTGGCTTCTGGTCGCCCTTCTCGTCGTGCCACTGGCATTCTTTCCCCGGCTGCTGGACGCGGTCGCGCAATCGCTGGGTATCGCGTCTGGGGTCAGCCTCGTGCTGTTCCTGGCCATCGTCTTTCTCCTGCTGGTCTGCATGCACCTCAGCTGGGAGGTCAGCCGATTGGAGGAAGAGGGGCGAACCCTGGCCGAAGAAATCGCGTTACTACGAACGGAGGTGAAGGACGCTATCGCCTCCTGGGCGGACACGAACGAGAAGGAACTTTCGTGATCGATGGCAAGCGGGTGCTCATCATTCTGCCGGCGTGGAATGAGGCTGCCTCGATCGCGGAAGTGATCGCCGAAATCCGGTCCGAGATCCCCGGGGTCGACCTCCTCGTCGTTGACGACGGCTCGACCGATGCCACCAGCGCGGCCGCCGGGGCGGCCGGGGCGGCCGTCACCACCCTGCCATACAACCTCGGCGTCGGTGGCGCCATGCGCACCGGCTACCGGTACGCCCGGGACCACGACTACGACATCGCCATCCAGGTCGACGCCGACGGCCAGCACGATCCGCGGTACATCCCCAGACTCATTGACGCCCTCGCCGAGGCCGATCTCGTCATCGGCAGCAGGTTCGCCGGCGAGGGCCGCTACGCGGTCCGGGGCCCCCGCCAGTGGGCGATGACCATGCTCTCCGCGGTGCTCTCCGTGCTGGCCCGCACCAGGCTCACCGACACCACCTCGGGGTTCAAGGCCGTCGACCGGCGGCTGATCGCCCTGTTCGCCCGCTGGTACCCGGCGGAATACCTCGGGGACACGATCGAGGCCCTCGTCCGGGTGACGCGGTCAGGCTACCGGGTCAGCCAGGTTCCGGTGGCCATGCGCGCCCGCAGGGCCGGCGCCCCGAGCGCCTCTCCGGTCAAGTCCACCCTGTACCTGTTCCGGGCGTTCTTCGTGCTGCTGCTCGCGCTGGTCCGCGCATGAGCCCGGCACCGGCAGACGAGCCGCCCCGCGTCACCGCCGTGGTGCTGGCCTACCGGGCCGAGCCGTGGCTGCGCCGCTGCGTCGAGGCGCTGCTGGCCTCGGAGAAGGCCGAGGTCGACGTTGTGCTGGTCGACAACGGCGCCACCACCGACGACGTCGAGGTGCTCTCAAGGTACCCGGGGGTGACGGTCGTCCGCCCGGGGCGCAACCTCGGGTTCGCCGGGGGGTGCAACGCCGGCGCCCACACGGCGACCGGCGAGCTGCTTGCCCTGGTCAACGGGGATGCGATCGTCGAGCCGACGACCATGGCGCAGCTGGCCGCCCAGGCCTCGGAGCCGGAGGTCGCGATCGTCGGCGCCAGCATCCGGCTGGCCGACGACCCGAAGCTGGTCAACGCGGGGGACAATCCGGTCCACCTCCTCGGCCTGTCCTGGGCCGGCCGGTTCGGAGAGCCGGAGACCCGCACCGAGCCGGTCGAGGTCACCGCCGCCTCGGGCGCCTGCCTGATGATCCGGACAGGGCTGTGGCACCAGCTGGGCGGGTTCGACCCGGAGTACTTCGCCTACCACGAGGACACGGAACTGTCCCTCCGGGCCTGGCGGGCTGGCCTGCGGGTCCTCTACCTGCCCGACGCCGTCGCCGTGCACCGCTACGAGTTCTCCCGCACCGAGCGCAAGTACTGCCTCCTGGAACGCAACCGGTGGCTGGTGCTGCTGACCCTGTGGAGCTGGCGCTCCCTGATACTGCTGGCGCCAGCCCTGGCCGCCCTGGAGATCAGCATGCTGGCCCTAGCCGCGCGGCAGGGATGGCTGCGCGGCAAGCTGCGCTCCTACCGGTGGTTGCTCGCCCACGGCGGGCACGTGCTACGCCGCCGCCAGCGCCTGGCCAGGGAGCGGACGGTGCCGTCCCGGATCTGGATGGGTCGGCTGACCGACACCCTGGACACGAGCGTCATCGACCTGCCCGCGGTCACCGGGCTCCTCAACCGGCTGATGCGGCTGTACTGGCGGTTGATCAGAAGTCTGGTCTGAGCGAGCTAGGCGGTCGTCGCCGCATCGTCGCCCGTGGTCGCATCGTCGCCCGTCGCCACGTCGTCGCCGGCGGTCGCAGCGTCGCTGGCCTCCACGGCCATCTCCTGGTCAGCAGGAGCAGCCGCAGCGTCTGTGGCCTGCGGATCCGCTGGCCCGGCCTGCGCCGCCTCGGGGGCCTGGCCCGGATCCGGCTTCCTGGCCTCGCCCCCCTCCTCCTCGCCTTCTGCCTCGGCCTGCGGCGCCGGGGTCAGCAGGGCGGTCAGGGCCTGCCCGGTAATCCGGCGGAAGGTCCGCCCGGTGCGGTTGCGGTCGAGGACCGCGACCTCCAGCTGCGTCGCCGGCAGCTCGCGGGGTCGCCCGCCCTCGCCCCCGACGCCGCTGAGGGCCTCCACCGCGATGGCCAGCGCCTCCGCGAGCCCAAGATCGGAGCGATGCTTGGCCCGCAGGACCGTCGCGACCGTCTCCGACTGGCCGCCCATGGCCATCCGGCCCGGCTCGTCCTGCACCGAACCGTCGTAGGTCAGCCGGTACAACTCGTCGGCCTCCGGGGTCGCGCCAACCTCTGCGACGCAGATCTCCACCTCGAAGGGCTTCGACTGCTCCGTGAAGATCGACCCGAGGGTACGGGCGAAGGTGTTGGCGATGGCGCGGCCGGTGACGTCGCGGCGGTCGAAGGAGTACCCGTGGAGATCCGCCAGCCGCACCCCGGCGGCCCGGAGGCTCTCGAACTCGTTGTAGCGACCGACGGCGGCGAACCCGATCCGGTCGTAGACCTCACTGACCTTGTGGAGGGCCGAGGAGAGGTTCTCCGCGACGAACAGTACTCCGCCGTCGTAGGACAGGATGACGGCGCTGCGGCCGCGGGCGATGCCCTTGCGGGCCAACTCGGCCCGGTCGCGCATGACCTGCTCTGGTGAGGCGTAGAACTGCATGGCCACGGGGGGCTTCTCCTTTGGTCGTCGCTACCTGTGCCACCGAGGGCGTCGGGTGAGGAAACGTGCGTTACCAGCTGGGGCTGTGGCGCGCGTCGGGCCACGCGTGCCACAGCCTCGTCATCAGCCGCCCGGGTTGGCGTGCCTACCCCCGACGACCTGCTCGGCGATGGCGCCGGCCTCCTCGTCGGTCAGCCGGCGGGTCCCCTCTCGGGTCGCGGTCATGACCACAGGGAAGATCCGCCGCGTGAGGTCCGGACCTCCGGTGGCGGTGTCGTCATCGGCCGCATCGTAGAGGGCCTCGACCGACAGGCGAACCGCCTCGTCGACGGTGATGCCCGGCCGGAACCGCTTCTTCAGCGCAGCCTTGGCGAACAGCGCCCCGGAACCGATGGCGTCGTACCCGACCTCCTCGTAGCGCCCCCCGGTCACGTCGAAGCTGAAGATCCGGGCTGCCCTCGCCGGATCCGCGGCGTCCAGGTCGAACCCGGCGAACAGCGGGACGACCGCCAGCCCCTGCAGGGCCAGGGCGAGATTGCCCCGGATCATCGTGGCCAGGCGGTTGGCCTTACCGTCGAGGGACAGCCTCGTTCCCTCAATCTTTTCGTAGTGCTCCAGCTCGACCTGGAACAGCCGGGTCAGCTCGATGCCGACCCCGGCGGTCCCGGCGATGCCGACCAGTGAAGAGGCGTCAGCCGCGTACACCTTCTCGATGTCGCGGCTGGCGATCAGATTACCCATGGTCGCCCGGCGGTCACCGGCCATGACGACCCCGCCCTCCGCGGCGATCGCCACGATGGTCGTCGCGTGCGGGATGCCTCCTGCCACGACCCGGGCATCGACCCCGACCCCCTGCGGCAGGGGTCGCTGCCCGGGAAGGAGGTGCGGCGCCGCGGCGCTGAGGAACTCGGTGAAGGAGGAAGTGCCCGGAACAGTGAAGACACTCGGAAGACGCCCGGAAGGATCGAGGGCCGCTGTCACGTGGTTCCTCTCAGGTCTGCGAGGGGATTGCTGATGGTTGCGCCACCATACGCTACTCTCCGCCCTTCTGGACGTAGCCACGGACGAACTCTTCAGCGTTCTCCTCCAGCACCGAGTCGATCTCGTCCAGCAGGTCGTCGACCTCCTCCGCCATCTTCTCGCGTCGCTCCGCGGCCTCCGGGTCGACCTCTGGCGCTGGAACGCCGTCGAGGTCCTCGTCCTTGTGGGAACGACCGGCCTGCGACTGCCCGCCGCTGTCACGGCTTGTCATGTGTGCACTCCTTCACCCTGTCTCCGTTGCGTGCCAAGGTACCTCCTTGGGGGGTCATCATCCTGCTGTGATCACCTCAAGGAGGTCTTTTGCGCTCGGGCACCGATCGAACAGCGCACCGACGTGGTGGCGGGTTCCCCGCTCTGGTTCCAGCATCGGCACCCGTACCAGCGATTCCCGCCCGACGTCGAAGATGACCGAATCCCAGCTGGCCGCGACGACCTCGGCGGCGTACTGCCGCAGGCATCGGCCACGGAAGTAGGCCCGAGTGTCCTCCGGCGGCATCGTCATGGCCCGCAGGATGTCCTGCTCCTCGAACAGGGTCTGGATCGCCCCCCGGGCGACCAGGCGATGGTACAGACCCTTCTCCGGCCGGACGTCCGAGTACTGCAGGTCGACCAGTTGGAGTTTCGGGGCCGACCAGCCCAGCGACTCCCGCTCGCGGTAGCCCTCCAGCAGCCGCAGCTTCGCCACCCAGTCGAGCTGGTCGGCGCAAAGCATGGGATCCCGGTCGAGTCGGTCGAGGATGTCCTCCCAGCGGTCAAGGATGTCTGCGGTGATCTCGTCAACGTCGCTTCCCTGGCGGTCGGCGACGAAGGCCCTGGTCCGCTCGAGAAACGCCCACTGGAGGTCGAGGGCGGTCAGCCGCCGGCCGTCGCGCATCCGGACCCGGTGGGTCAACGTCGGGTCGTGGCTGACCGCCCGCAGCTCACCGACTGGGTCGGCGATGCCGAGATCCCCCCCGAGCGCTTTCTCTTCGATCATCGACAGGATCAGGGAGGTGGTCCCGACCTTGAGGTAGGTGGAGATCTCCGAGAGGTTGGCGTCACCGACGATCACGTGCAGGCGCCGGTACTTGTCGGCGTCGGCGTGCGGCTCGTCCCGGGTGTTGATGATGGGTCGCTTGAGCGTGGTCTCCAGCCCGACCTCGACCTCGAAGAAGTCGGCCCGCTGGGAAATCTGGAAGCCGGGGGTCGTGCCGTCCTGGCCCCGGCCGACCCGGCCCGCGCCGCAGACGATCTGGCGGGTGACGAAGAACGGGGTCAGATACGCGACGATGTCGGCGAACGGCGTCGAGCGTCGCATGAGGTAGTTCTCGTGGGCGCCGTAGCTGGCGCCCTTGTTGTCGGTGTTGTTCTTGTAGAGGTGGATCGGCGCGATCCCGGGCACGGTCGCCGCCCGCCGCGCGGCCTCCGCCATGACCCGCTCCCCGGCCTTGTCCCACAGCACCAGGTCCCTGGGATTGGTGACCTCCGGGGTCGAGTACTCGGGGTGGGCATGATCGACATAGAGCCGGGCACCGTTGGTCAGTATCACGTTGGCCAGGCCGAGGTCCTCGTCCGCCAAGGCCTCGGCGGGATCGTAGATCGCGCCGGAGTAGGTGAAGCCCCGGGCGTCGCGCAGCGGGGACTCCTCCTCGTAGTCCCAGCGGGCGCGACCGCCCCTGGCGAGCTCCGGCCTCGCCCCGTAGGCGTTGACCACCTGAGACGAGGTCACCATTGGATTGGCCCCGGGCTGGCCGGGCACGGAGATGCCGTACTCGACCTCGGTGCCAATGACTCGCCGCACGCTCATGTCGCAACCTCGCTTCGCCTGACGGCGCCCCAGCACGGTATCGGGAACGACGCCCGATGTGGTCCATTCTCCGAGCCTACGATGCGGTACGCCACGATCCGGAGACACTCCGACATCGCCGGATCCGGACCGGAGCGGGCAGTCGCCCTTCCACTCCGTTCCGAACCCGGCGAACCCATCTGGGACCCCTACAGGTACTGGCCGGTGTTCGTGACCGTATCGATCGACCGGCCCGACTCCGTGCCCTTCCCACCGGACACCAGGGTACGGATGTACACGATTCGTTCGCCCTTCTTCCCGGAGATCCTGGCCCAGTCGTCGGGGTTCGTCGTGTTGGGAAGGTCCTCGTTCTCCCGGAACTCGTCGACACAGGCGTCGATGAGATGTTGCAGCCGCAGACCCCGCTGCCCGTTGGACAGGAAGTCCTTGATCGCCATCTTCTTGCCCCGGTCGACGATATTCTGGATCATCGCTCCGGAGTTGAAGTCCTTGAAGTACAGGACCTCCTTGTCCCCATTGGCATAGGTCACTTCGAGGAAGCGGTTTTCCTCGGTCTCGGAATACATCCTCAGGACCGTCGCATCGATCATGGCTGCAACGGTCGCCTCGACCGAACCACCATGCTCGGTGAGGTCATCAGCATGAAGTGGCAAATCGGGCAAAATGTACTTGGAGAAGATGTCCTTGGCACCCTCGGCATCGGGTCGCTCGATCTTGATCTTGACGTCGAGTCGACCTGGCCGAAGGATCGCAGGGTCGATCATGTCCTCCCGGTTGGAGGCGCCGATGACGATGACGTTCTCCAGACCCTCGACCCCGTCGATCTCCGAAAGCAGCTGCGGCACGATGGTGTTCTCCACGTCGGAGGACACCCCGGAGCCGCGGGTGCGGAAGACCGAATCCATCTCGTCGAAGAACACGATGACCGGCGTCCCCTCGCTGGCCTTCTCTCGCGCCCGCTGAAAGATCAGACGAATGTGGCGTTCTGTCTCACCGACGTACTTGTTCAGCAGCTCCGGGCCCTTGATGTTGAGGAAGTAGCTCGTCTGCTTCTCCTCACCCCGCTTCTCAGCGATCTTCTTGGCCAGGGAGTTGGCGACCGCCTTGGCGATCAGCGTCTTCCCGCAGCCGGGCGGGCCGTAGAGCAGCACCCCCTTGGG
>JAFGOK010000684.1 GCA_016926535.1 Micromonosporaceae bacterium
ATCTCGAGCTGTACTCCGCGACGTTCCGAGACCCGGACGGCCATGCGCTGGCTATCACCCGATGGACGGTTCGCAGGTAACCTCGGCACGGTCGGCTCGGCACGGTCGGGTGCAGGTCAGCGCTGGATCGGAGGGGTCTCCGGCTCCATGATCAATTATCTGGTCCGCAACCATGGCTATAGGCCACATCAGCGGACTAGCGGCGCAGCAGTCTCCTGGCATCGGCGACCGTCGTGATCGAGCCGGTGACCAGGACCCCAACCCCGGCTGGTTCCCCATCGAGCTCCGACTCTGCCAGCGTCACCGCGACGTCGATCGCGTCCGGCAGCGACGCTTCCACCCGAACCCGCTCCGGGCCGAACACCTCCAGAGCCATCAAACCGAGAGCCGCCGCAGGGAGCGCTCGGGACGAGGTGTTCTGCGTGACGACGATGGCGTCGACGGCCGGTTCAAGCAATTCGAGCATGGTATGCGCGTCTTTGTCGGCAAAGACGGACACCACCGCGACCAGCCTCCGGAACTGGAACTCCTCCTCAAGCGCCGCAGCCGTCGCGGCGATGCCCGCGGGATTGTGCGCCGCGTCGAGCACAATGGTCGGAGAGGTCCGCACCCGCTCCAGCCGGCCGGGCGATGTGACCTGGGCGAAACCGGTCCGGACGATCTCCGAGTCAAGGGACCGCTCGGTGCCACCACCGAGGAAGGCCTCAACCGCGGCGAGTGCGACGGCGGCATTCTGCGCCTGGTGCGCCCCGTGGAGTGGAACAAAGACATCCTCGTACACCCCGGAGAGCCCCTGCAGGGTCAGCACTTGGCCGCCGACGGCCATCGCCCGGCCGAGGACCCCAAACTCTCTGCCCTCCCGCGCGATCGTCGCGCCGACCGCAGCACACCTCTCCATAATCAAATGCTCGGCTGCTGGCTGCTGCGCGGCCATGATGGCAATCGAGTCCGCCTTGATGATCCCTACCTTCTCCGACGCGATCGACTCGATCGAGTCGCCAAGGTACTCCTGGTGATCAAGAGCAATCGGCGTCAGTACGGCGGCCCTGCCGTCCGCAACGTTGGTGCAGTCCCAGGCCCCGCCCATCCCGACCTCGACAACGGCGACATCGACCGGCGCATCGGCGAAGGCAGCGAACGCCATGGCCGTCATCACCTCGAATGCCGTCATCCGCTGCGAGAACCTGCTGTCGACCACTTCGACGTATGGCGCGACCTCCTGATACAGCGCCACAAAGCCGTCTGCGGACAGTGGCTGGCCATGGACCGCGATTCGCTCATTCAACTCGAATTCAGGGCTGGTGAACCGCCCGGACCGCAGTCCGGTGGTTCGGAGCAGCGAATCAACCATCCGGGTAATGGAGGTCTTGCCATTCGTGCCCCCGATATGGACCACGGGACACGCACGATGCGGCGAGCCCAGCATGTCCACCAGAAGGGCTTCCCGGTCAAGCGATGGGACGACCTTCGCATCGGGCCACCGCTCCAGTAGCTCGGCGAGCACCGTCGCGTAGGTAGTTTCGGCCTGGTCCATGGGTCACCCAGCAGTTGTCGGCACGTGCATGCAGTCGTCAGCAAGTCGTCGCAGGAGAATCTCGGCAAGCCCGGCCAAGTATACGGACACCGTCGCATAGCATCATGGCGACCATGACCGAACAACCTCCCCGGATTCCGCCTGCTGACAGCGCCTTCTTCCAGGAGTGGAACGCCAGAAGGCCCGGTCAGACCCGCAGCATCGCAAGGGCCAGAGCGCTGATCGAGCAGCTCGGTCTCAGCAGGCCGGCAGCAGCGACCCTGGTCGTCGTCGGGTCCAAGGGCAAGGGAACCACCGCGATCTACGCCTCGGCGTACCTGGCAGCCGCAGGGCTGCGGACCGTGACCGTCACCAGCCCGTCCCTCCTCGATACCACCGAACGCATCCGCACCGACGGCATCGCCATTGCGGAGCACGAGCTCATCCGCCTCGGGGAGTCGCTGTCCTCGGCCAGCGCTCCGCCACCCGGGTACCCCGCCGATCCGAGTACTGACGGCTATCTGTCCCCCGGTGGGCTATTCACCATCGCCGGGCTGCTGCATGCCGCCGAGATCGGTGCCCAGGCCATCGTCATCGAGGCGGGCCGGGGCGGATCCTCCGACGAAGTCAGTCTCATCCCTGCGGACGTCGTCGCGATTGCTCCCATCTTTTCCGAACACCTCGCGGAGCTCGGGGGCACTCTGGTTGCAATTGCCCAGGACAAATGCGGCGTGATCGGCCAGGCAACGGCTGCGGTCGTTTCAGCGCCCCAATCCAGGGAGGTACTGGCCTCGATCCAGACGGCTGTGACCAGGCGATGCCATGGCCGCTGCCAATTGGATCTCGTTGGCGAGGCAGCCGTGGCAGAGGTCTCCTCCCACCTGCTGCCCGCCGGGATCGGTCGTGACAACGCGCTCCTCGGCTGCCTGGCCGCCCGTCACCTGGCAGCCCCTCACCCGGTCGCCAGCACCAGAACCGAACGGCCCTCCAGGGCTGCGCTGGATCAGACCCTCGGCTCGGTCTCGTTGCCTGGTCGGCTGTCCCTGCACCAGGTCAGGGG
>JAFGOK010000685.1 GCA_016926535.1 Micromonosporaceae bacterium
CGCTCGCCGCGGCCGGGGTTGGCGACCCGGCGTTCGTGCTCGCGCCGCTCCTGCACGCGGCCCTGGATCATGCACTCGCTCTGGGCGACCAGGCGCTGACCGGGCCTGTCCGGCGAGGCGACGCCGGAACGGTCCTCGCCCACATCCAGGCCCTGGAGTCCCAGGCTCCCGAACTCGTCGACGGCTACCGCACGCTCACCAGATTCACCACGGCCAGCGCCGCAGCAGCAGGAACCAGCGATCCGGAAGCCCTCAGGAGGATCGGCGAGATCCTGGACCGGCCGGATCTTGAAGAAATTTCCGGGGGCTGACCGCGGACACCTGCGGCGCGCCGGTACGCCGAAACCGGCGCTGGCCTGGGTCGGTCCTCCGATGCGACTCTGCGTTGGTGGCCGGACCCACGCTCAGCACCCATGGCAGACTGGCCGCCTACGTGGCCCAGCGGTTGCTCAACGTCCCCTCCGCCCGGCTCCACCAGGTGCTGTCGGCGCTGAGCGGCACATCCGCCGTAAAGATCTATGTTGATGACTATCCAGATATCGTCACCGTTCTGGATGAGGCACGAAGGCTGGCCGACGATCCCCACCGTCCGACCGGATCGTTGCTGTCCAGGGCCGGGCTGGACCAAGTCGTTGTGATCGCTCACCGCACCGGATGGAGCCTCGTCGGTTCCTCTGCCGGGCCTGTGTTTGTCCTGCCGGACTGGTCGGCGCTGGCCCTGCGCATCGATCACGACCAGGAGTGGGCCGGGGAAATCGGGTCCATCGTGGAGCGGCTGGTCGAGGCGGCCGGGTCCCCGCCGGTGCCGTAGTAGCGTCTCGCGATCAGGGCCTCAGCCCGCTGCCGCCGCTTGTACGCCGCCTCGACCCCGAGCCCCAGTTGCCGTGCCACCGCTTTGACCGCCTGGTGTTCCAGTCTCGTCCGGCCGATCAGCCGCACGTCGTCTGGCCCGAGGCCCCCGGACGCCCTGCCGCAGCGCGCCTCGGCGTTGACCGCCCTGACCACCCGGACCAGCCCGACATCAACGTGACCAAAGCGAGGACACAGCGGCCGAACGGCGAAATCGACGTCAATCGCGATCGGCCGATCCAGATGCTTGCGGTACCGGCGAGCGGCGTACCCGATGGCGCTGTACACCAGCCGCCCAGCGATATTTCGGCCCTCCGGCCGGATCATCGCAAGTTTGATCAGAAATCCGGTGGCGAGGTCGGCATGGACGTCCGGCAGGTCGACCGAGGAGTGGACGCACTTGGCCGGAAACCGCAACAGACCGGGCACTGCCAGGCCCACCGCCACCAGCCGCCACTGTGGTGCGTTGTCCGCGTGGCAGCGGCGGACGATACCGGCCCACATGGCGTCTCGCTCCGCATAGGTTGATCGCCGGTCCAGCAACGTGTCGCGCAGCCGGCGCGGTGGAAGGGGCGTCGGAGGCAGCCCGGGACCGAGCTCGTCGGCCGGAACTGTCCAGGTGAGATCGGCCAGCACCTCGTCCAGCTGGTACAGCAGCAGCCCGCTGGCCGCAGCGACGGTCGGCGCCGTCGCGGACGTCACGTCTGGCGTCACATCTGCCGTCACGTCTGGCGTCACGTCGTCCATCCTCCACGGGAACGGCGAAACCACAACGACAACCAGCAATATCAACTGGTCATCGGCGAGCGAGGTCGGCGTCACGCCGCATCGGCCATCCATTAGTGATCAATGGAGTTCGTCACACTCACGAAAGCATGTCCAGAATCTCTGGCCCACGGCGCTTTTGAGGGCGGGGGACTGCCGCCAATAGTCGGCCACGCGACACTGGCAAGCCCTCACCGGGGCCGGTTGGTCACTCGGATCGCCAGCCGGCCCTCCTCAGCTTCGTCCGTAACGGACCGCTCTGCCCTCCGGCCCGCTCCCGCGCAGCGGAGTGGCCGACCTGCCAGTCAGCTGGCGCCAGCGCGTTCTAAAATGCGCCGGGAAGTTCAGCACATCCAGGAGGGAGTTCGATGAGCACCGGGGTCGAGACGCTTGAATTCCAGGCAGAGGCGCGCCAACTGCTTCGATTGATGGTCCATTCCATCTACTCCAACAAGGATATCTTCCTACGCGAGCTCATTTCTAATGCCTCGGACGCTCTGGACAAGTTGCGACTGGAATCGCTTGTCAACAAGGAGCTCCGAGTCGACGCGACCGACCTGCATATCGCCCTTGAGGTTGACAAGGGTCTGCGGACGCTGACCGTCCGCGACAACGGCATCGGAATGACCAGAGACGAGGTGGTCCACCTCATTGGCACCATCGCGAAATCGGGTACCGCGGAGCTGCTGAGCAAGCTGAAGGAATCGCAGGAATCCGCCGCGCCACAGGATCTCATCGGGCAGTTCGGTGTCGGTTTCTACTCCTGCTTCATGGTCGCGGACAAGGTGACGCTGCTGACCCGGCACGCCGGTTCGAGTGAGGCGACGCGATGGGAGTCCGACGGCGAGGGCACCTACACTATCGAAACCGTCGAAGACGCACCATACGGCACGTCAGTCACCGTGCATCTCAAGCCGGAGGACACCGAGGACCAGCTGTTCGACTACACCTCCGAATGGAAGATCCGGGAGATCGTCAAACGGTATTCCGACTTCATCGCCTGGCCCATCCGCATGGAGGTCGAACGCCCGGCTCCAAAGAGCGAGGAGGACACCGACAGCCCGGAGAGCGAGCCGAAGACCGCCTGTGTCACCGAGACGCTCAACTCCATGAAAGCGCTGTGGGCCCGGTCGAGGGACGAGGTCGACGACAGCGAGTACAAGGAGTTCTACAAGCACGTCAGCCACGACTGGAACGACCCGCTGGAAACCATCCGGATGAAGGCGGAAGGGGCGTTCGAGTACGAGGCCCTGCTGTTTATTCCCTCGCACGCGCCCTTCGACCTGTTCATGCGCGATGGCAAGCGCGGCGTGCAACTGTACGTCAAGCGGGTGTTCATCATGGACCACTGCGACGCGCTGATGCCCGACTACCTCCGTTTCATCAAGGGGGTCGTTGACGCCCAGGACCTCTCCCTCAATATCTCCCGGGAGATTCTCCAGCAGGACCGCCAGATCCAGCTGATCCGGCGCCGGCTCGTCAAGAAGGTCCTTTCGACGGTCAAGGAGATGATGACCGCCAACCCGGATAGCTACCGGACCTTCTGGCGGGAGTTCGGCCGCGCCGTCAAGGAGGGGCTGCTCAGCGATTTCGACAACCAGCGCACGATCCTGGACCTCGCGTCGTTCTCCTCGACCGCGGACCCGGACGAGCTCGTAACGCTGCGCCAGTACGTCGAGCGGATGAAGGATGGCCAGCAGGACATCTACTTCATGACCGGCGAGTCGCGCGCGATGATCGAGAACTCCCCGCACATGGAGGCCTTCCGGGCGAAGGGCTACGAGGTGTTACTGCTGACCGACCCGGTCGACGAGATGTGGGTCGAGTCGGTCAACGAGTACGAGGGCAAGCGTCTCCAGTCGATCGCGAAGGGCACTGTCGACCTCGAGACCGAGCAGGAAAAGAAGGACACCGAAGTCGCGCGCGAGCTTCAGCGCAAGGACTTCGCACCGCTGCTGGCCTGGCTGGCGGCAGCCCTGGCCGACAGTGTCAAGGAGGTGCGGATCTCCTCGCGGCTGACCACCTCGCCGGCTTGCCTGGTCAGCGACGAGCACGATGTCACCCCGACCCTGGAGAAGCTCTACCGGGCGATGGGGCAGGAGGTGCCGCAGGTCAAGCGGATCCTTGAGCTCAACCCGACCCACCCGCTGGTCGTCCGGCTCCGCGAGGTGCACGGGGCGCAGCAGGGCAAGGACTCCGCTGGCGACGACGCCGGTCTCGCCGAAACCGCGGAGTTGCTGCACGGCCTGGCGTTGCTGGCAGAGGGGGGCGAGCTGTCCGACCCGGCGCGGTTCACCCGGCTGCTGTCTGACCGGCTGGCCAAGACGGTGTGACGATGCTCGGCGGCCGCCGTCTCAGGTCGGCGGCCGCCTCAGCGCGGCGACGGCGGCCACCTCAGTCTCAGTTGCCGAACATGCCCATCGC
>JAFGOK010000686.1 GCA_016926535.1 Micromonosporaceae bacterium
CATGCCCCTGAGCTGGGCGAGAGGCGAAGTTGACTTCCCATCAAATCAAGGCCCCACCAGCGCAAACATCAGGATGAAACGAGCTCAATCAGGTTCACCTACGTCATGATCGTTGCTATTTCGGCGGTAATGGCGTTTGTCGTGATGCGAAACTTCGACGAGGTCGCGGTCGCTGGGCCGGACTACGTCGTCTTCATCTCCAGGTCCGACGGCACCTCGGGCGCGGACCGGGTCGCGCAGATGGTGACGGCCTTCGCCCACGAGCACACCACCAACGTCGGACGACTCGCCGCTGATGCCCACGAGCCCGAGAGCCGTCGCCACGTCTACCTCGCGGTCGGCGATGAGGCCGCCCCGTCCACGGCACTGCTCACGCACGGCTTCCCGAACTTCAGCCGCGACGCGAAGACGGACATGCATCCATACACGGCGATGCCGGACATCGGGCCGACGGGCTACTACCTGGTCTACGGACCGGAAGGGACGGCGAACGAACTCCTGCAGGAATTCCAGACGCTAGGATTCGGTGGACGAGTCGACCCGACGTTCTCATGGGGACACGCTTTCGACTACTTCGGTCGGGGGGCCCTACTGTGGTGCGTTCTCATCGTCGCACTCATCGCAATGGTGACGGTGGGCGTCGGTGTCATTCTCAACGCCAAGGCGTACGGGATACAACGCCTTCAGGGCGCCTCCTGGATTACGGTCTTCGGTCGCGACCTTCTCCAACTGGCGAAGTTCTGCCCCGGCCCATTGGCGGTCCTCGCGCTTCTGAACGCCGGCCTGCTGTATCTCTACAACGGGCTGCACCAGGCCATGACCTACGCGATGGTGACAGGTGGCTTCTTGGCGTTCTTCGTCACAGTCGCTCTGGCGTCGCACCTACTCGCGTTGTTCCTCCTCTACCGTTCGGAGATCCTGGGAGCGATCAAGGGCGAGATATCAGCCGACTGGGGGCTGACGGCCGCGTATGGGGTGCGATTCACCGCTGCCGGTCTCGCGCTGGCCATCGGGCTGGCCGTTGTCGGCGATCTTGTTGCCTATCAGAACAATCGAGCCGACCTCGCCGCATGGTCGACCAGGGACCAGTCCTACTACATGGAGATCGGAGGGTACGGGCAGGCCGAAACACGCGACGTCGAGAAGGCGCTCGGAGGGTGGATCCGCACCCTCGACGGACAGGACCAGGTCATCGTCGCCCGGTACCTGCCCCTGATGCCCCGGCCGGGCTTCCACGAGTCGTCGCAGCGACTGGACGTGCTCCTGGTCAACGACGCCTACCTAGGGAGCAACGAGCTGGTCGACGTCAACGGACGACGTTTCACCTTCACGGATGCGGACCGTGCGGCGGTCCGCATCCTGCTCCCCCAGCGGATGCGTGCCAAAGCCGCCCAGATCACCGATCGGGTCACGGCGAGGATCCTGGGGTCGCCCGCCCGCGGCCCTGGTCGGACGCCTCCCCCTGTCCGGGTCTCTGAACTGCGTGACGGCCAGCGGGCATTCACCTACGAGAGCTGGTTCAACGGGTATCCGCTGGTCATGGACGACCCGGTGGTGGTCGTCGTCTCCGGCCGTTCCAACGTCATCCGGGACGAGGACTACGCGGCCTACGCGACGACCGGAGAGATCGTGTTCCTCGACCCGGACGCGGTGGCCGCGAGTCTCCGCGCCACTGGTCAGCAGCGCTATGTCCTGGGTTTCTACCTCAAAGCCCAACAGGCCGCCGATCGGCACCGGAGCGTCTCCCGTGAGTTCACCATGCAGCTGTTCAATCTGGTGTGTGCCCTTGTGGTGCTGCTCGGCACGGCGGTATGCGTATCCATTGTCTATGGCAGAAAGAACGCCCAGGTCATCTTCGTCAAACACATCAGTGGATGGTCGCACCTGTCGATCTTCTGGCGGGTTGTGCTGGTCGAGGCAGGGATGGCCGCGTTCCTCGTCGGCTACGCGTGGCGGTCCTCAGCGTCGCACCTCGCGGAGTTGACCGACCCGAGGCTACTCCCGAAGGAGTACTTCGAGGACGCCGCCGTCCGGTTGGAGCCAATAGCGGCGGTCGCCGTAGCACTCCTGGGACTCACCCTGGTCCTGGGGGCACTGGCGTACACCCACTCCAGAATGGTCAAAGCACACTCCTCAAGCCTGGCCTGAGACGCCAGCAGACAAACGACAAAGTGGTGAAGGTGAAACAGTGATCTCAGTGCGACAGGTCGCCAAGTCATTTGGACCACGCACCCTGTGGCGGGACGTCTCGGTCGAGGTGCCCCGGGGCGAAATGCTCGCCCTGACCGGGCCGAGTGGCTGCGGTAAGTCCACCCTGCTCAACTGCGTGGGCCTATTGGAACGCGTCGATGCCGGCGAGATCCTCATCGACGGCCGGATCATCACAGCGTGCAGCGGTCGCCAACGCCGCCTGTTCCGCCGAGACTGCCTCGGCTACCTGTTTCAGAACTACGCACTCATCGAGAACGCGAGTGTCGAGTTCAACTTGAAGGTCGCCGTCGGCGCTCGTGGTGCCGGCCGCCGCAACAAGGATGTCTTCACCGAAGCCCTGCAGCGCGTGGGACTGGCCGACCGCGCCAAGGAGATGGTGTACCGACTCAGCGGCGGTGAACAGCAGCGAGTCGCGCTCGCCCGCCTCATGGTCAAGGCGCCGTCGGTCGTGCTCGCTGACGAGCCGACCGGGGCGTTGGACCACGACAATGCAGCGATGGTCATGGCGACGCTCCGCAGCATGGCGACGGCCGGCTGCGCTGTCATGATCGCTACCCACAGCAACGCGGTGGTAGACGAGTGCGACGCCCATCTCCTGGTGGGACATAGCAGCCGACCGCCGCGCTGCGGCGAACCGCCGTCCGCGCCTGCCTGCGTTTGCACCTAACCCGCCGTGGCTGCACCATGATCTCTGCCGGTACGGCGCCGACGTTGCCCTCCCCGAACGCACCCGGCTGGTCGACGACGTGACTGGTCACCGGAGTCCGCTTCGTCATTGATATCGCATCTTCTCGGCTCGTCACGATCGCCCGAAGAACTCCAGCTCCGCGATGGCGCACTGCGACCCCTGCGGGAGCGGATAGGTGGACGTGATCTCCACGCGTACCCGCACGACAGTGTCGGCCCGGAACGTGAACTGCTGGCCCTTCGGCTTGTCCGCCAGGTTCAACGCGTGGGTCGTGACCCGGCCGCTGTCGCTCGTCGCCGTCACACGTAACTCGCGCGGCCGGCCACCGGCCAGGAACTGCTGCTTGTTGGCTGACACACCAGCCGTCACAACGATAGATCTCAACTGGACCGGTCGCTGGAACGTGACCTCGATCCAGGCGCCCTCCGCAGGCCCGTCCGGCGCCCAGAACATGTCATTCGTGCCGTCGAACGCCTTGCTCGCGACGGCGTCGCCGTGCCATGACGAGGCAGAGGCCTCGGCCGGCGTCAGCGGCGTCGGTTTCGTCACACGATCACGCACGGCCTCGACCATCCGGGCCGCCGCACCGCTCCGGACCAACTGCATGCCCCCGAGCAGAACAATGAGCGCGACCGGCACGGCCATCACACGCCCCCAGCGCGCGGGCGTGCGCACCCCTCGCCGGGTGCCGGCCGTGTACCCGCGCCTGCGGGTCAGCCTTTGCCAGAGCCGGGTCCACCACGGGACTCGGGCAGGTGCTTCTGCCAGCAGGAGCGCCTGCCCGCACACCCGGCACAGGCGCCGGTCAGCCGCGTTGCGGTTGCCGCAGCGCGGGCAAACAAGTTCCGGCCCAACTGGGGCGTCGGGTTCCTCCGGCTCAACAACGGGCTGGCTGGCCGGAGCGGCGTCGGGTCTGACCGGCATCGGCGTAGGGGTGCCTTCCTCTGGCTGCTCTGGCTGCTCTGGCTGCTCTGGCGGCCCCGGAGTGGCTGAGGTGGGACGCTCCCAGTCGAGGAACTCTCCGCAGGTGCAAAATTCTGCCCCGTCCGGGTTGTCCTTTCCGCACGCAGCGCACTTCGTCATCCTGGCTGCTGCCCTTCCTCTGGCGCCACGTTGGGGCCCGCCGGGGCCGTTCCCGCGCCCGCAGCGCCCACCGCTGGGGCCGCCTCTGCGTCCGCCGCTGCGCCGGGAAACGCTGCGACGAGGTCGACGCTGGCAGAGACGTGGGCCGGAACCAGATCGACGACGGCAGCGCGCAGGCGGGCGCTATCGACCGCCGCTGGATCCGGGATGGTCACCCGCACCTGGACGCCGGGCTGCCCGATCCCCGAGATCGGCGCTCCGGCCAGCATCGATGCGACGCATCCGCCGGTCTCTGCCACCTCAACGGCCCCGTCGACCAGCAGCTGGACATACGCTTGGAGCCCGCGGCTGGTCCCACGCCACCGGTGCAACTCGACGGCCTGCGCGACCAGCAGCCTGCGCCGCTCGGGGGTCCAGCGGTCATCGAACTCCAAGGCCAGCCAGCCGGCCACCCACTCCAGGAAGTCCTCCGGGGCCGTCCGGGGGTCAAGATAGTCCGGGAAGCACGCCAGCGTCGCGAGGACTGGCGCCAGCACCTCGTCGAGGGCCGCGGTGAGGTTGCGGGTGAAAGCGTCCCCCTGGTACACCGCTGGCAGTTGCTTCAGCAGTGGATACGGCGTCTCCATCCGATCCGCACCGGCCCGCATGTGATCACCCCCGCACGATCCGCACCTGGTGCCCGTAGGAGCACACGAGGGCGTTGGCGTCCAGATCCAGCCGCTGCACAGCGCCGCCGCGCTGGCCGGTGTGCGGGTCCGCACCGTACAGCCGAATCTCCTCGATCCGGTCGACTCCAGGCACGCGCTGGAGAGCCGCAAAAATCTCTCCGCTGTGGACCGGCCGGCCAAACGGCCACCCGGCTCCGGCTGGGCCACCGCAGACAGGGTGCAGATACTCATACAGCGCCTGGGTCGCAGCCTCCCGCAAGGCGTCCCAGTCCGTCCGTGGAGCCGGCACGATCTGGGCAACCACCGTCACGCCCTGGTAGTACGGCGGCTCGACCGACACCCTGGCCCCGATGCAGCGCCGTGGTTCCAGATGGTCGACGATCCGCGCCAGCAGCCCCTCGTCGGGAGCGAGATCAGCGAGGTCGGGCCGCGGTTTGCCTCCGAGATCCGGTACGACGAGCACCCGCACGGCGTCCGCTGCCCCGTCGACGGGGATACACCGCACCCGCGCCGCGTCCGGGGCCGCCTGCTTGGTGAGTTGCTCGTAGTCCTCCAAGGTCACCGCGCGGTCTCTGGTGCGCAGCAGCAGCGGGCCACGGGCCACGGCCTCCGAGACCGACTCGCCGTCAACGCCGCCCCTGGCCGGTCTGCGGTTGGTGACGGTACTGACGAACGGCACCGGGTCCCGCTGCACCTGGAGGATGTCCCTGGCCACGTTGCCCCGGCGCCCACCGCCCGTGCGGTACTCAGGGATCCTGATCGCAGCGCCCTTGGGCGGAATGGCCCCGAACTGCGTGAGCCGGCCGTCGGGCTCGCGGATAGCTGGCCCGAACACCACCTCACCGGCCACGCGGTCAACCATGAGGTGCCGGTCGGCCGGGCCGGACTGGGCGAAACTGGGGACCTCCTGCCACTCCTGCCAGCCGCCATCCGTCAGGACGCCGGCAACGAGGTACTGGTCCGGCGCAACCATGACGGGATGCGCCAGCGGAAAGCGCTGGCCCGGCACGCCATCCGAAACGCCGGCCGTCTCGTCCCGGACGATCTCCGCGTGGACCGCAGACACCGTCCCCCCAACCGTCGCCGCAGTGATCGTCCGGATCCTCGGCGAGTTCTGGTACGCGGGCTGGCCCGCCCTGGCCTCGACCACAGCGCACCGCAGCCAGCCGGCCCGGTGCCGGCCCAGCACCGACTCGACGTGGTCGGCTGGCACGTGCAGCAACACGTCGCCCGGCCGGTTGAACCCCCCTGTGGCATCCTGATCGACCTCGCAGTCCGTCCAGCCGGCCTCGCTCCAGGCCTGCCACACCCACGGTGGCCTGCGCGGATCGACGCCGACGCCCTCCGCGGAGCAGTCCACCCGCAGCAGCACCGCGCAGTCCGGCACGGCAGCCGTCAATCCGAAGTAGACGGCATCCCCGGGAGCCGGCCGGTCGCCGAAACAGGCCAGTCCCGCACCGGCGGCCAGGTCGTCGGTCCGGTCAGCCAGGGCAACACTAGTCGCCGAGGCCGTGGCCACCCGATCCAGCGAGCATCGCACCATTCGCAGGCGCCGCTCGGTGGTGAACACCACCGGTTCCTCCACATCGGTACGGACGCTGGCCACCTGGGCTCCGGAGGGGACGATGACGTCCTCCTCCTGCGGGGCCGACAGCCAGAACGTCACGTCTGCCCTGGCTGCGGTCGGCGGGTACAGCCGCAACCCGATGAGGTCGAGAAACTTGACGTAGTGCAGATCCGGCACCCGGTTCAACCGGTACAGCAACTGCTCGACCATGAACGCGAACGTCTCGATCAGCGTCACTCCAGGGTCCGACACGTTGTGGTCGGTCCATTCCGGGCAGCGCTGCTGGACACGTCGCTTGGCCTCGTCAACGAGATCCTGAAATCGGCGGTCGTCCAGGTTCGGAGCGGGCAATGGCATCAGGCACCAGCTTCGTCATAGGACGGAATGACATAAAACGGGAAAACCAGGTTGCGCGAATCGTTGGCGTCGCGGAGCGTGTACCGGAGGTCAACCAGCAGCTTGCCCGAGGCGACCTCATCGAACGTGACGACGACGTCCTCCAGGACGATGCGGGGCTCCCAGCGTTCCAGCGACAGCCGCACCTCGTGCGCGATCCGGCCGGCCGTCGCAGCATCCGCCGGAGCGAACACCAGGTCGTGGATGGCACAGCCGAACGCCGGACGCATGGGGCGCTCCCCCGGCGAGGTCGCCAGGATCAGCCGGATGCTTTCGACGATCTCCTGATCGCCGGTGACCAGGGCGATCGAGCCGGTCGGATCGGTTCGCAGCGGAAACGCCCACCCCGCCCCGACAAACTCCGGTCCGTTCATTGCTCACCCTCCGATCAGGACAATCGCGCACATCGGCGCCGCTCGGACTGCGGTCAATTGAGCTTGATCTGTGCGCCGCGGACGGTCACGTCGCCACTGGCGGACATCGCAACCTGGGCTCCTTTGAGCGTCAGCGTGCCCGACCCCGCGTCGACGGTGATGCCGTCAGAACCCTTCACCTCGACGGTGCCCTTGGTCTGGTCCAAGCGGACGCTGAGCTTGCCATCCCCGGTCCGGATCAGGATGCCGCCGTCCTCGACCATCTCAATCCGGTGCCCGGTGCGCGAGACGAACGCCCGCACCGTGATCGCGCCGTTGCCCCCGTCGACCAGGGCCTTCTCCAGCGCAGGCAGAGGATCGCGGCCGTTGTGCAGACCGCCCAAGACGTACGGCGCATCGAGATCACCGCAGCCAAACCCGACCAGAACCTCGTCGCCGACCTCGGGCAGGATGACCATCCCCCGGTCACGGCCGGCGCCGGCCTGCACCACCCTGGCCCATCCCGTCGTGAACGCATCGGACAGCCACGGCAGCTTCAGCTTCACCCGCCCCAGCGTGAGCGGATCTCTGACATCGCTGACGATCGCTGGGACCAGGCCATCGCCCCCGGCTCGGATACCAGATCCAGTGGCCCCGCCAGCAGCCCCGCCGGCCGTCCCGCCGATTACTGTGCCGTACAGCGAACGCTCCTGCCTGCCGGACACCGTGAACGCGGTCGTGTACCCCGCCTGCTCGCTGAACAGGTGCCGGGTAGTGGTGAGGGTGTACTTCCCAGCGAACGGCTCGCCGACGTTGGCCAGCGCCACGGCCGTGCCGGCACGCAGTCGCGGGTTGCCCTTGGCAACCCCCTCCAGCTCGACGCACCCCCCGCCGACATGGCTGGCCAGCGACTGGGCGGCGGCCTTGACCATTCCCGGGGTACGCCACGACGAGTCTGCGACCAGCAGCGGCGGTGCCTGGAACGCGGCGACCAGCTTCGCGGGGTCGGCCTCCGGATTGTCGGCCTCGGCCGCCCGGGGCATGGCTGTTGCCGTGACCGCCTGCTTCTGCTCGAAGCTCCAGCCTCGGGCCTCCACCTCGCCCGCCTGCTCCGCGGCCGTGATCCCGACCCGCAGCGACACCAGGTTGCGGTCGGCCTCCAAGACCAGCGGATCGGAGGTCGCTTTGGCTGTCGTACTCGGAGCGCCCGCAGGCCGCGCGGGCATGCGGAAGTCGACCGACCCGTCGATCACGGCGAGGTGCGCGCCGACCAGGTCCGCCAGCCTGGTCAGGAACTCCCCGTCGCTGACGTTGTCCTGGCTGATCTGCGTGTGCCGCTGGCCCCCCGCCGTGGCCGGAACGTCGATCGTGCCGATCTTGAGGCCAGCCCGACCGGCGATCTTCCGCACGATGTCGGCCACGGTCATATCCGGGTACGCCGCCACCCGGCGCCCCCGGAACAGCCGATGGGCAAGATCCATACCCCGCACCTGGGTCACGGTGCCGGTACGATCCAGCTCCAGCTCGACGGCGGTGACCTCACCGGTCATCAGGGAACACGGGGCGCCGGCATCGGCCGTCTGCACCCGCAGCGACACTTTCGTGCCTATCCGGATCGAGGTCTTCGCCAGTACGAACCGTTGCGGATCCCGGAATCGAAGGACAAACATATCCGGCACGATGCGGCTGTCATCGACGTAGGCATAGCTGAGCAGCGCGGCGATATCCGTAGGCAGCGGCCTGCCCTCGACCTCGACCAGCAGCGTGTTCGCGAAGCTCTCATTGGTGGCCATCGGCGCCCGCCAGCTCTTCCTCGGCCGGGATCAGCAATCGGGTGCCCGGTCGCAACCGCATGGGGTCGTCGATCCCATTGGCCCGAGCGATCTCCCGCCACATCGTCGGATCTCCATACACCCGCGCAGCCACCAGTGCCAGCGAATCGCCGGCAACCACCACATGGACATCACTGGCAGCCAGCGCGCCGGAGGTCGGGTTCTGACCGCCCTGCTCTCCGGAGATCTCCTCCAGCGCGACCGTGCACAACGCCCGTACCGGCAGGCCGCTCGGGGTGAAGAGCGTGTACTTCGCGGTGACCGTGCTGACGAACGCCGGGAACCCTGTCATCCCACCCCAGTGGAAGACCACCCACGGAGGGGAGCCCTTCTTCCCCCGCCTACTCTTCTCGGTGGGGACACAGCACGCGAACAGGCTTTCGACGGCCTTGACCACGGAATCGTCCATTTTCTCCGTGGCGTCGAAGAACATCTCCAGCGTCAACTTGCACGGATCCGCGCCGGTGAACTCGGGTGGCCCGCTCTTCGAGGCATTGCGCTGCGAGTCGCGCTTCCACTTGGCGTTCTTTGAAAGGCTCAGCTCTTTCGGGTTGAACTGGAAGTTGATCAGCCCGAGCACGGCAGTGCCCGGATTGGCCGTCCCACCGCCCGCCGGGGGTTCGAGCAGTTCCAGGTAAGCGTGTTGAAGGTTCGACGGAGCGCCGCCCCGGACGGAGGAGCCGGCGTTGGCCGCAGTGAACGTCACTGGGGAGGCCACGTCAGGCACCCGATCCGAGGAAGCCGTGATGTGCCAGCTCGATCGTCTCCGTGGCGACCTTTGCCGTGTCTGGGTTGAGTTGCGGCCCGCTCCACCGCACGGGCACGACGCCCTGCAACGACCAGCGCGCCACCACGTCGCCGCTCAGCGTGCGGGCCTCGATGGTGGCCGTCTTGCGGCACACGCCTGAGGCCATGGACTCGAACCACTTTGCGATCTTGACGCTATCACTGGTCACCGGCCGGGAGAGCTTGACGTTGCCGTACTTCATCCGGGTTGGCAGCTGCCATACCCACCCGTTGTTGCCGCCTTCCTCTCGCTGCTCCATGACAAACTCGCAGCCCAGGCCATCACAGCTGTTGAACGACCCGAGGTTTTCATCATCGATCTTCACGCTGAAGCAGACCGCGACAGCCTCATCCCTGTCAGCCATGCTCATCCCCCTCGTCAGCGCCATCGGTCGGTACGCACGCCGCGGCGGTCCCGCTCGATCAGCAACTCGGCGCGCAGCCGGCGCAGCAGCGGATCGAACAGCCAATTCAGGACTTCCTCCGGTGAGGCGGCGGGGTCTTTCCCGGACGGGGCACCGGGAATACCGGGGGGCACAGTGCCGGCAGATGGAGCAGCAGCAGATGGAGCAGCAGTCAGGGCACCAGCGGCGCTCTCGGCTGCCGTATCCGGCCCGGGGGTACTGGCTGAAGCAGTGACCATGGAATTGGCGGCTTCCGGGGTCGGAATGGTCGAGGTCGGAATGGTCGAGGTCGGAATGGTCGAGGTCGGAATGGTCGAGGTCGGAATGGTCGGGGCAACGTCGGGGCTACCGGCCACCACCGTCTGGACTGCAACGTGCTCGACCACAGACGAACCGCCCCAAGTAACAGACAAAGCGGGTAAGGCGGCCAGTGCTCTGCCGGCCAGTGCTCTGCCGGCCAGTGCTCTGCCGGCCAGCGTGCGTGATACCCGCATGCGGCTCGGGTCACCTGGTACCAGTTGTGCGATCGGCGCCAGGTGGGTGGCCTCGGGCACGCGGTCGGGCTGGACGAGATCGGTCGACCTGTTCAGGTGGGCCGAGTGTGCCCGTTGAACCGGCTGGCCAGGCAGGACCCGCTGAACCGGCCGGAACTGGAGGACCCGCTGGAACTGCTGAACTGGCCGCACCATGCCGAGGGGCGGTGCCGCAAGTACCGGCGGTGGCAGTGCCACGTGTGTGGTGGGAGCTTCCGGCGTGGTGGGAACTTCCGGCGCCAGCGGCGGCGCCCCGGTCGACGACGGATCGGTTCGCCGACCCGCCCGAGTACCCGGGCCAGGGGCGAATAGCCGGGCCACCACCACAGCCCGGGGCGTCGCTTGGCCTCGTACGGCCGCTCCGGCACCCTCGCGATCGGCTGTGCCCGCCGCACCCACACCGCCCGCCACACCGCCCGCCGTGCCGCCCGCCGTGCCCGCCGCACCGCTTGCACTGCCGCTCGCCGCTTGAGGCACGTCCTGAGGCTGTACCCCGATCCCGGCCTGTACGAAATCCGGCGGGTGCTGCCCAGCCGGTGTACCCGCACTCGATGCGGTTGTTAGGGCACAGAGGGTTTCAAACTAGGTTTTGCGGTGTTTCACCTCTAGTTTTATGCTATGGGCGATTTGGTGATAACCGAGGACTCG
>JAFGOK010000687.1 GCA_016926535.1 Micromonosporaceae bacterium
GCGCTGCACCGGGCGGTTCAGGAGCAGCAGACCGCTCGAAGGGAGCTGGCCCACCGCGCCGCCCACGACCCGCTGACCGGCCTGCCCAACCGCGTCGTCCTCGTCGATCGCCTGGAGGCAGCACTGCCGGATGCCGCACTGCTCCTGGTCGATCTCGACGCCTTCGGGGAGGCGAACGACGCGCTGGGGCCGGCCGGGGCCGACAGCGTGCTCGTCGAGGTCGCCCACAGGATCCGGGGAGTGGTCCGGCATGTCGACACGGTCGCCCGGCTCGGGCGGGACGAGTTCGCCGTACTCCTGCCTGAGGCAAGCCCGGAACGGGCCCGGCTGTCCGCCGTACGGATCATGGATTCGCTGCGCCCAGCGTGCCAGACCTCGGATGGCCGGCGAGTCCGGCTGACGGCGAGTGTCGGGATGCTTCCCCCCGGCTGCCATGCCACCGCCGCAGAGGCCTTGCGGGACGCCGACCTCGCGCTGTCCGCCGCTCGGGCAGGAGGGCGCGACCGGCTGGTCGAGTTCCGCCCGGAGTTGCGGGAGGACCGGTTGCGCCGGGCGCGGATCGCCTCCGGCCTGCGTCAAGCTATGGACAGCGATGAACTGACCATCCACTATCAACCGATAGTCCAGCTGGACACCGCCGTGCCGGTCGCCATGGAAGCCCTGGCCCGCTGGAGCCCCGCCGGGGCGGACGCCATCCCGCCCAGCTACTTCATCCCGGTCGCGGAGCAGACCGGCCTGGTTGTCCCTCTCGGCGCCAAGGTGCTCCGGGAGGCGTGCGCCAGGGGAAGCCAGTGGCATCAGCAGTACGGCACCGGCATCACCGTCAACATCTCCGGCCGCCAACTCCTCGAACCGGATTTCGCCGACTATGTGCTCGCAGTGCTCGGTGAGACGGGCCTGCCGAGTCACGCGCTGACGCTGGAGATCACCGAGACCGTCATGGTGTCGACCACGGGACCGGACGGCCACTCCATGGCCGCCCATCTCGAACGGTTGCGGTCCCATGGGGTCAAGGTCGCCATCGACGACTTCGGCACCGGGTACTCCTCCCTGTCCTACCTGCACCGGCTACCCGTCGACCTTCTCAAGATCGATCGAGAGTTCATCGCCGTCCTCGACAACCGCAAGAACGACAAGGGATCGATGTTCGCGCGCGCGATCCTGCGACTGGGGCTGAGCCTTCAGCTCGAGACGGTCGCAGAGGGCGTGGAGACCCGGCGGCAGGCGGATCTACTGCGGTCGATGGGCTGCTCGCTGGCTCAGGGGTTTCTGTTCGCACGGCCCGCGGACGCGGCGGCGGCGGAGGAGTACCTCGCCGCCCACCGGGAGCCCATCTCCGCCTGATGGGCCCCGGGGGGCAGGTTGACTCAGACCGTCCCACTTCGTGTCCCCGTCCGGGGAATGATCGGCATACCTTGCGCCGGCAGGGCAGTATCGACCTGAACCATCTGAGTTGGAGGGAAGCCACCATGGTGTTCAAGAAAATGCTCAAGGCGTTCGGAGTCGGGGGACCGACAGTCGACACGGTGCTCGCCAACACCACGACCTGCCCTGGCGATGCCATCACCGGGCGGGTCGACATCGCAGGAGGCACGCACGACGTCGACATCGAGCAGGTGACGGTCGCGCTGACGACGAGGGTCGAGGTCGAGTCCGGAGACGAGGAGTACTCCAGCAACGTCGACTTCCAGCGGGTCGCCGTCGCGGGAGCATTCCACCTGCGAGAGGGAGAGAATCGTTCGATCCCCTTCCAGTTGCCGGTTCCGTGGGAGACCCCGATCACCGAGGTCTACGGCCAGCGGCTTCCCGGTATGACCATGGGAGTGCGCACAGAGCTCTCCGTCGCGAAAGCGATCGACAAGGGGGACCTCGACCCGATCTCCGTGCACCCGCTGCCCTCGCAGCAGGCCATCCTGGACGCCTTCGTCCGTCTGGGGTTCCGCTTCAAGACCGCGGACCTGGAGCGTGGTCACATTCACGGCCTCCACCAGACCCTGCCGTTCTACCAGGAAATCGAGTTCCACCCGGCCCCGCAGTACGCCAGCCGGATCAACGAGGTGGAGCTGACCTTCATCGCCAACCCCACCGGCATGGACCTCGTCCTGGAGTTCGACAAACGCGGTGGTCTGATCACCTCCGGCCAGGACGCGTTCAGCCGCTTCACGGTCACGCATCAGCAGGCAGCGGGGTTCGACTGGACTGGACAGGTGGACGCCTGGGTCCGGCAGGCGACCGAGCGACGCTTCGGGCTGTTCTGACCCGGGCCGGGACTCGGTTTCCGGTGGATCCGACCGCCGGAAGACCCTGCTCGCGGAAGACCGATGGTCGGAGTGCCGACTGTCGGATCGACGACGTTGCGAGCACACGACAACGAAACACGTCGCCACCACGTCTTTAGCTACAGAGGCACAACGCACGGAGGAAGCCGACGAAGGGAGCCGCGTGACGCTCGCGACGGGCACGACCCGGCAAACCACTGTCCCACCATGCGACCTTGAAGACGCCATGGACCAGCGACCCGACCAACCGCCAACGAGGCTCCTCCTGGTCGATGATGATGTACGCCTGGCCGGGGCGCTGCGCAGCGCCCTGCGCCGCAGGGGCTATCTCGTCGAGCACGCGACGACCGCTGCGGCAGCCCTCAGCTGCCAGCCGTTTGATCTCGTTCTCCTTGACCTTGGCCTGCCGGACGGGGACGGGATCGAGCTCTGCCGGCGGATCCGCGCGGAGACGGATGCCGGGATCATCATCGTGACCGGGAGGACCAACCAGCACGACCGGATCATGGGGCTGAACGCTGGAGCGGACGACTACATCGTCAAACCCTTCGGGCTGCTGGAGCTGACCGCGCGCCTCCAGGCCGTGCTGCGCCGATACCGCCCCAAGCCGGCTGCGCTGGTCGCTGGGCCGCTCGCCATCGACCCAGACCGCCACACAGCGATCATGAACGGGGTCCCGCTCGATCTGACCAACAAGGAGTTCCAGGTCCTCACCCTGCTGGCAGGCACGCCCGGAGTGGTCGTGCCGCGCCAACGTCTGGTTTCCGAGGTATGGCGGACCTCGTGGCTCGGAAAGTCCAGGACGGTCGACGTCCACATCGCGACCCTGCGGGCAAAGCTCGGGTCCGCCGTCACCATCGAGAACGTCCGCGGCGTCGGATACCGCTTGATCGTGCCCGGCCCGGCCAGCCTGCTGCCCCCGCCGCGACCAAGCGGAAAGTTGCACGCAGGCGACGCTGTCCCTGACTGTCGCGACCAGGGTCGCGACGCACCACCCTCCCCATTGCCAATGATCAATTGACACACGCAAAGTCACCCTGCGACTATCCGTCCGTGATCTCACCCCTTCACAATCACAAGAGAGCAGTGCTGGTAGCGATCGCAACTACCGGCCTGCTCGCCGCGGGAGCACTCACGATGCTGCCCGCGCATGCCGAAGCCGCGGAGCAGCTGGTCAACGGCAGCTTCGACGAGGGCACCTCCGGGTGGTACTCGTACGGCACATCATCGAGCGGCGTCAGTGATGGACGCATGTGCGCCACCACGCCCGCCGGCCTCGCCAACGCCTGGGACGCCGGGGTCGGCCAGAACGACCTCACGCTGCTCTCCGGGTCCGAATACACCCTCTCGTTCACAGCGTCTGCCGATCCCGCGACGTCGATCAAGGCCGTCGTTCAGCTGGGCGTCGACCCGTACACCGGATATCTGGGCCAGGTCGTCGCCCTGACTCCGGAGGCGCAGGAGTTCAGCTTCACCTTCACCGGCCTCGAAGACACCAAGCAGGCACAGGTCGCCTTCCACCTGGGTGGGGCCAGTGCCGAGTACACCTTCTGCGTCGATGACGTCTCGCTGCTCGGCGGTGAGCCGAAGGAGCCGTACGTTCCCGACACCGGTTCGCCGGTCCGGGTCAACCAGGTCGGCTACCTGCCGAACGGCCCGAAGAACGCGACCGTGGTCACCGAGGCGACGGAAGCCACCCCGTGGCAGCTGGTCAACGCGGCGGGCAAGACGGTCGCCTCGGGCACGACCACCCCGCGCGGGCTCGACGCCGCGTCCGGTCAGAACGTCCACACCATCGACTTCAGCTCCTACACGAAGAAGGGCACCGGCTACACGCTGGTCGTCGACGGGCAGGCCAGCTACCCGTTCGACCTCGCCCCTGGGGTCTATGCCCAGTTGCGCTCTGATGCGCTCCAGTTCTTCTACATCCAGCGCAGCGGCATCGCCATCGAGGGCGATCTCGTCGGCTCGCAGTACGCCAGGGCCGCCGGGCACATCGGGGTCGACCCCAACCAGGGGGACACCGACGTTCCCTGCCAGGCCGGGGTGTGCGACTACCAGCTGGACGTCAGCGGCGGCTGGTACGACGCCGGTGACCACGGCAAGTACGTCGTCAACGGCGGTATCGCCACCTACCAGCTACTCAGCGAGTTCGAGCGGACCCTGACAGCGGCAACGGCACGCGGAGGCCTCGGCGACGGCACCCTGCGGCTGCCGGAGTCCGACAACGGCATCCCGGACATTCTCGACGAAGCACGCTGGGAGCTGGACTTCCTGATGAAGATGCAGGTCCCGGCTGGGGAGGACCTCGCTGGCATGGCGCACCACAAGGTGCACGACGCCAACTGGACCGGTCTCCCGCTCGACCCCGCGGCCGACCCGCAGGTGCGGGAGTTGCACCCGCCGTCGACCGCCGCGACCCTCAATCTTGCGGCCACCGCGGCGCAGTGCGGGCGGCTGTACCGCAAGTACGACGCGGCGTACGCCGCGAAGTGCCTGACCGCCGCGCGGACCGCCTACGCGGCGGCTGTGGCGAACCCGGCCGTCTACGCCAGTGCCAGTGACGGCACCGGCGGCGGCGCGTACAGCGACAATGACGTCAGCGACGAGTTCTACTGGGCCGCAGCGGAGCTGTACCTGACGACGGGGGAGCAGCAGTACCTGACCGATCTGAAGGCGTCGAAGCACTTCAGCGGCGAGGTCTTCGCGACGACCGGGTTCTCCTGGCCGTCCACAGCGGCCCTTGGCCGGCTGGACCTGGCGACCGTGCCGAGCAAGCTTCCGGCGGCCGATCGCAAGGCCGCCCGCCAGTCCGTGATCACGGCGGCGGACGCCTACCTCGCGACGCAGAAGGCGGAGGCGTACGCGCTGCCGATGCCAGGAAGCGCCAGCAACTACTTCTGGGGCTCCAACAGCGCCATCATCAACAACGTGATCGTCATCGCGACGGCGTACGACCTGACGAAGAAGGCCGCCTACCGGAACGGCGCGCTCCAGGGCATGGACTACGTCCTCGGGCGCAACGCGCTCAACCAGTCCTACGTGACCGGCTGGGGCGACAAGTACTCGCAGAACCAGCACAGTCGCATGTACGGCCACCAGTCCAACGCGGCGCTGCCGAACCCGCCAGCGGGCTCGCTGGCCGGTGGCGCCAACGCGTCGCTGGACGATCCATTCGCCCAGCAGTTGCTCGCCGGGTGCGCCCCGCAGTTCTGCTACGTCGACGACATCCAGTCGTACGCGACGAACGAAGTGGCGATCAACTGGAATTCTGCGCTGTCCTGGATCGCGTCCTTCATGGCTGATCAGGGCGTCGTGCGAGGCTAGCGACCGGCTCTCGGATGTCCGGGTATCGCCAGTATCCGGACATCCGAGGCAGGATGCCCAGAACGACCTCAGGCCAGGGCAAGAAAGAGCCGCTCCAGACGATCAAGATCGACAGTGGGTGTCGTTCCCTCCGCCGCCTCGACGACACACTGCCGCAGCCCCGTCGAAATGATCTTAAAACCCGCCCGGTCAATCGCGCTTGAGACCGCCGCGAGTTGGGTCACGACGTCCTCGCAGTCCCTGCCGGATTCCAGCATCGCGACGACACCCCGGATCTGCCCCTCGGCGCGACGCAAGCGTTTGATCACATCAACCATCTGATCCGGATCCAGCTGCACAACACACCCCTCATGCCATTCGGTAACCGGCAGTTTACCCGCAGGGGTATTGGCCGAGCGACCAGCTGCCCCTCGACCCAAGGCATAGGTGTGGCGGCCGAGCGGTCGGCTCGGCCGCCACAGAGGGGGCAGGGTGCGAAGTTCAGCTGGCCGGTTTGAGCGGCGCACACGCCTCCACGGCCGCGGCAACCGTCGCATCTGCCGTGTTCAGATCGGCGACCGCAGTCACACTGGCACCGTGTTCGGCGAGGCAGTTGAGGTACGCGGCGGCGTTGTTGCCGTCGTCAGCGCCGGAGGCCTGGCCTTCTGGAGCGCCCCCCTCTGGCATCCCCCCACCGCCTGGGCCGCCCTGACCGTCGGCTGCCCCTGACGGCCGCAGGGAGGCACAGATCTTCATCGCGTTCTGGAAGGCCGAGGCGTCAACCCCGTCGGGAAGTTGGCCGCCACCAGGCATACCGCCAGGACCGCCGGAGGCGTCCGGCCCGGCCGAACCGCTGGGCCGCTGCCTTGCTCCGGATGGTATCTGCCCGTCTGGGCCGCCGGATCCGCGGACTCCAGAAGGCCGGACCCCAGAAGGCCGCGCCCCTCCTGACCGCGTCATCGAGCTGATGTCGACCCCATTCTCCTTCATGCAAGCCGCGTAGGCGTCCTCGCTGCTCTGGGCAGATCCGCCATCATCGGAGGACCCGCAGGCAGCCGCCAGCCCCACGGTCGCGGCAGCGGTCACCGCCGCCAACGCAACGCCGACCAGCCGCACTCGACGTCTCACGATAGAACCTCCACTGTCAACAGGGATGGCGCCTTGCCTCCGGTGCCAATGGCCATGGGCATCGACTACGCCGTCAGATGGAACTCCCCGAACCTCGGCGATCGGTCAGGCACGCCTCGGAACGAGCTGGGAGTCCAACCAGCTGCCACCGTCTCCGGCGTCGCGGCCGAGGCAAGCGATTGGCACCTCTCAGGATTCTCCGAGCTTCGGCCGAGCTAACCAGGAGCAGGCGCCGTCAAACTGACGATCATGAAGGTCAGGCTGACCAATCTTCTCGGTGCCCCAAACGGTCGGCGCGTGGTGTGGCTTGCCGGCGGGGTGGCGGTCATCGTCGGGACAGCGCTCACCGCGGTCCTCATCGCGACTTCGGGCGACGCGCCCCAAACCGTGGCGAGCGCGACCAAGGTCCAGCGCGGCACGGTCACCACCACCGTTTCCGCAGCAGGGACAGCTCAGGCGCTGGCGAGTCGCCCGCTGAGTTTCAGCATGAGCGGCACGGTGGTCGAGCTCAACGTCACGGCCGGAGACGTCGTCGCGGCCGGAACCGTCCTCGCGAAGATCGACGATGAGGACGCGCTGAGCGCCGTCGAGGACGCGCAGGAGAAGGTCGACGACGCGCAGGAAGCGGTCGACCGGGCGACAGCGAGTCTCTCCAGCGGCACCACGACGACAGCGGCGCTTTCGCCCATCAGCTACCTCACGGACGATAGCTCCCCCTCCCCCTCGCCCTCAGGTTCCGAGTCGGCCTCGGCCTCCCCGTGCCCCTCCGCGTCCTGCCCGTCCTGCCCGTCCTGCCCGTCCTGCTCCCCGTGCCCGACGACGACCGCCCCGACGTCCGGAAGCGAGGGAAGCGGACGGACCGGGGGTTCGACAGGGGGTTCGACAGGGGGCGGTTCGACGGGCGGTTCAACGGGCGGCGACTCCTCCGGTAGCGGCAGAAGCGGCGGATCGACCAGCGACAGCCTGCTGTCGGCCCAGGAGCAGCTCAACAATGCCAAGCGCACCCTGCTGGAGAAGCAGGTCCAACTCGCCGGCACCGTCATCACCGCCCCGGTCGCAGGGAAGATCCTCTCGGTGGCCGGCCTCCTCGGAAGCAAGGCCTCTCAATCCTCCAGCGGTTTCATCGTGCTGGCCGGGACCAATGACGTCGCGGTGACGGCCCAGTTCACCGAAGCGGAGGTCACCAAGATCGCAGTAGACCAGACCGCGGCAATCACCTTGCCGAACCTGCCGGGCCAGGAATTCGCCGGAAAGGTTCTTCAGATTGACCCCGCCGGGACGATCTCAACGAAGCTCGTTCGGTACGCGGCGGTCATCGCCTTCGACACGATTCCGGAGACCGTGTTGTACGGCCAGACCGCGAACGTTGCCGTGATCACCGAATCCGCCGCCGATGTCCTGTACGTCCCCTCAACGGCCATTAGCGGCAGAAACGACACGACCGCAACGGTCGTTGTGCGCGCGAACGGGAAGGAGGAACGCCGGACCGTTCAGATTGGACTCCGGGGGGACGTCTCGACGGAGATCACAAGTGGCCTCGCCGAAGGCGAGGAAGTCCTGACGGTCAGCCGGTAGAGAAGGGGATACCAAGCGATATTCCTTGCTGTGACCACTAGTACAGATCGGCATGATCCGGTACAACATGCATGTGGCTAGTCTGCGGAGAGGTACAGCGATGCACCAGGTGACAGGTGCTACGGGACGGTCGGCGAAAGTGCTGGTCGTCGACGACGAGGTCAACATCTGCGCCCTGCTGTCGGCAACCCTTCGGCTGACCGGCTTCGAGGTGCGGATCGCGAACGGTGGCAGGGAGGCCCTGATCGCCGCCGAGGAGTTCTGCCCGGATCTGGTGGTGCTCGACGTCATGATGCCAGATGTCGACGGCTTCGAGGTGGCGCGGCAACTGCGATCGTCCGGTCGGCTCGTGCCGCTGCTGTTTCTCACTGCCAGGGACTCGGTGGAGGACCGGATCTCCGGCCTGACCGCCGGGGCAGACGACTACGTCACCAAGCCGTTCAGCCTGGAGGAGGTCGTCCTGCGAATCAGGGCGATCCTGCGGCGCAGCATGGGCGAGGACGGGCTGGTCGACGGAGGCATCCTGCGCTATGCCGACCTTGAGCTCGACGAGGACGCCCACGAGGTCCGCCGGGCAGGCAAGCTGATCGATCTCTCCCCAACCGAGTTCAACCTGCTGCGATACCTGCTGACCAACGCGGGCAGGGTGATGAGCAAGGCCCAGATTCTCGACCGGGTCTGGAGCTACGACTTCGGCGGAGATGGCCGGATCGTGGAATCGTACGTGTACTACCTGCGCCGCAAAATCGACAAGTGGGATCCGCCATTGATCCACACCGTTCGGGGCGTCGGCTATGCCCTCCGCCTGCCCAGGGGAGATGAGGGATGACGACCGCCGGGCGCCGCTTCAGACCATGGCGCCAGCGGACAGTCAGGACTCGCATGGTCCTGACCGTGGTCGCGCTTGCCGCCGTCGCTCTGGTCATCGCGGACAGCGCCGGCATGATCCTGCTGAGGTCCCGGCTGATCGAGCGGGTGGACAGCCAGTTGAGTGCCCAGTCAAGGGGGTTCAGCTCCCAGCCAGGCGGCCACATTCCTGAGGATCTCGATCGGCAGCTCGACCGGCAGGAGGAGCGCCGCAGCCCGTCCTTCGGTCCGAACTCCAGGTTCTACCGCTACGACGCCGACGGCCAGCGGGTCACCGCCCCCACACCGGCGGCATCGACCACGGATGCGCCAACCGGCGACCACCTCCAAGCGCAGCAACCGACGCCGGAGGCCGATGCATCGAGCGGGGAAGAACCCGATCTCTCCGCACTCGGTGACATCCGGGACCATGCCGACGACTCCGACCCGTCAACCGTTGATGGTATCGACGGTTCCAGCTGGCGGGTGCGGGTCACCAGGCTGCCGGACGACCGGGGCTACATCGTCAGCGCCGTCTCCCTGGCCGAGGTCGAGCAAACCTCGGAAACACTCCTGCTCATCAACGTCGCTGTCACCGGCCTGGTCCTGCTCATGATGGGAGCGGCAGCGGCGACCATCGTCCGGATGGGTCTCCGTCCGCTGACCCGGATGCAGACCACCGCTGAGACCATCGCCGCTGGGGATCTGTCCCGCAGAGTCGAGGACGCCGATCAGCACACCGAACCCGGCCGGCTCGGCTTGGCCCTCAACACCATGCTCGGCCGCATCGAGGCCGCGGTCGCGGAGCAGGCAGCCTCCGAGCGGCGGCTACGCCAGGTACTCGCTGACGCAGCCCACGAGCTGCGCACCCCGCTGACGTCCATCCAGGGCTTCGCCGAGCTGTACCGGCGCGGCGGTGCCCCGCCCGGCCCAGTACTCGATGAGGCCATGGGGCGCATCGAGTCGGAGGTGAGCCGGATGCGCCTGCTCGTCAACGACATGCTGCTGCTCGCCCGCCTCGACGAGGAACGCCCGCTACGCTGCCAGCCGGTCGACCTGCTCTCCGTCGCCGCCGATGCGGTCAGGGACGCCCACGTCCGGGTACCGGCCCGCTTCGTCCGGCTCGCCGGCATCGATGATCGGCGCGACACCTTCGAACCGGTGACCGCGATCGCCGACGAGGCGCGGATCCGGCAGGTGATCACCAATCTCATCGCGAACGCCCTCCAGCACACTCCGGACGATGCCCAGATCGTCGTCAAGGTCGGCCGGCCGCTGGCGGTCGGGGATCTGGTCGCACCGACGACGGTGATCGGGGCGGACCTCACCCCCGGCCGAAGGGTCGCCGCGATCGAGGTCGTCGACACCGGCCCCGGGATGACGTACGAGAACGCCCAGCGGGTCTTCGAACGCCTGTACCGAGCCGATCCGAGCAGGTCACGCCGCCACGGCGGGGCCGGGCTCGGCCTGGCCATCGTCGCGTCGATCGTCAAGTCGCACGGTGGCAGGGTCGAATTGTGGACCGCGCCTGGTGCCGGGGCGCGGTTCCGGGTATTGCTGCCCGCCCAGCCGCCCTCCGTCGAGGGCGAGGACGAGGACGAGGACGAGTTGGCCTGCGACGAACCGATCGGCCCCGAGGAGCGTCCCGAGGCCTCTCCTCGCCCGACGGATCACGGTCCGGATCGGCGGATCCTGGAGACTCCAGGACTCCAAGGTGGCTCCGAGGAAGCGTAAGGGTTGTTTCGAGGCCCTCCCTCCAACATCATCACCATGCGCTTGCTGCGACAACCAACGCTCGTGCTCAACGCGGCCCTCGCGATACTCGCGCTCGCAGGCATCGGCTGGGCCTACGTCGCCGTCACCGGCTCCGATACCGATCCTGCCAAGACCACCCAGGGTTCCAGGGTTGTCGCTGCCACGAAAGGCACCGTCACCGCGACGGTCTCCGCCTCCGGGAGCGTGGAGAGCGCCACCACCGCCAGCGCGGACTTCGTCACCTCCGGCACCGTCACGGAGATCCATGTCAAGGTCGGGGACCTGGTGACCAAGGGGCAGCTCCTTGCGAGGGTCGACCCGACCGAGGCCGGGGAAGACCTCGAAACCGCAGAGGCCAACCTGACGGCGGCAAAAGCCGCGCTAACCCGGGCACAGAACAACGATTCAGACGACGCCACGATCGCCTCTGCCAAGGCACAGGTCACGTCCGCCCAGACCGCCGTGGAGACCGCTGAGCGGGCGGTGGAGGGCACGACCCTCTACGCGCCGATCGCCGGAACGGTCACCTCGATCGGTGGCGCGGTCGGATCCTCTTCTGGTTCTTCCGGGGGATCCAGCGGAGGGTCCTCCGGCGGTTCGTCAGGCGAGTCCTCCGGGTCCTCCTCCAGCAGTTCCTCCGGCTTCATCCAACTCGCGGACCTCACCTCGCTCCAGGTCTCCGCGAGCTTCGCGGAGACGGACGCGACCAAGCTCAAGGTGGGCCAGGCCGCGAACGTCGCCTGGAGCGCCCTGAGCCAGACCACGGCGGAAGCGACCATCGCCAGCATCGCACCAACGGCTACGACCTCGAACAACGTCAACACCTACGCCGTCGTCGCCAAGCTCAAGACGGCCCCGGATGGTGCCAGAATCGGGCAGAGCACGACCGTGGTCGTCACCGTCGCGGAGGCCGCCGACGTCGTCCGGATCCCCACAGCCGCACTGAACAGTGCTGGCGGGCGCTCGGCCGTACAGGTCAAGACGGAGAGCGGGACCGAGCTGCGGACCGTCGAGGTCGGGGTGGAAGGCGACACCTATATCGAGATCTCCTCGGGTCTGACCGCCGGTGAGCAGGTCGTCATCACCGTGACCGTCACGACCAGCAGCTCTTCGAGAACCAACAACCAGCAGGGCGGCGTACTCCCCGGAGGCAACACGGGAGGCGGCATGCCGGCTGGCGGCGGACAGGGAGGCGGCCGGTGAGCGCCCATCGAGCCAACCGACCTGTCCTCGACGTCCGGAACGCCAAGAAAATCTACGGTTCCGGAGAGGCGACCGTCGTCGCCCTCGCCGGGGTCTCCCTGACCGTGCATCGGGGCGAGTACGTGGCGATCATGGGGTCATCCGGATCGGGAAAATCGACGCTGATGAATATCCTCGGTTGCCTCGACATCCCGACCACCGGGCGATACCTCCTCGACGGGGTCGATGTCAGCAAGCTCAACGACCGCCAGCTCGCCCTGGTCCGCAACCGCAGGATCGGGTTCGTCTTCCAGTCGTTCAACCTGATCCCACGGACCACCGCCCTGGCCAACGTCGAGCTGCCCATGGCCTACGCCGGAGTGCGATCGGCCGAGCGCAAACGCCGGGCACATGCTGCCCTGGACCTGGTCGGGCTGGCCGACCGGGCGGATCACGAGCCGAACCAGCTCTCCGGGGGCCAGCAGCAGCGCGTCGCGGTCGCCAGGGCACTGGTTACCGCCCCGGCCCTGGTGCTGGCAGACGAACCCACAGGCAATCTTGACACCCAGTCGACCGCGGATGTGCTCGCCGTCCTCGACAGTCTCAACCAGTCTGGTCGCACCATTGTCCTGATCACTCACGAAGACGACGTCGCGATGCACGCCAAACGGGTCATCCGGCTGGTCGACGGCAAGATCGTCTCAGATCAGCGAAATGGGCACCTTGCGGCCTCGCGATCAGCCATGTTGCGGGACGCGTACTCAACGGCGGTGTATCGGTGAGCATTTTCGAGACGATCCGGTTCGCGCTGCGCGGGCTCGTAGCGAACAAGCTCCGGTCTGGACTGACCGTGCTGGGGATCCTCATCGGGGTCGGGGCGGTCATCCTGCTCGTCGCGGTGGGCAACGGCTCGGCGAAGGTCATCGAGGAGAGTATCGAGTCGCTCGGCACCAACACGCTGACCATCTCCAGCGGCGGGTTCGGCAGGCAGTCGAGCACCTCGACCTCGTCGACCTCGCTGACGGTCGAGCTGGCGACGGCTCTGGCCGACCAGTCGGCCGCCCCGCACGTCAAGACGGTCTCCCCTGTGGTCACGAGCAGCTCGCTAGCTGCGACCTACGAGGACACCGACGTCACAGTCGGCAGCTTCATCGGGACCCACCCCGACTACGCGACGGCGTCGAATTTCAGCATCAAGTCTGGCGCGATGTTCACCACGGACGACGTCAATGATCACAGTAAGGTCGTCGTGCTGGGCTCGACCGTCGCAGAGGGCCTGTTCGGAACGGTTGATCCGCTCGGGCAGCAGATCAACGTCAGCGGAAAGCTGTTCACGGTCATCGGGGTCCTCGCGGAGAAGGGCAGCTCTGGGCTGTCCGACCCGAACGACCTCGCGATCGCCCCGCTCAGCGCCGTGCAGGAATCGCTGACCGGGTACGGTTCGCTCAGCCAGATCCTGGTCCAGGCGGTCAGCGCGGATGACATCGACACAGCTCAAGCCGAGGTCACGTCCATCCTCAATGAGAAACTCGGGGTGACCTCGACCTCCTCGTCCACCCCGTACCGGATCATGAACCAGGCCGAACTGCTGGAGACCCGGACCAGCAACGCCAAGACCTTCACAACGCTGCTCGGCGCCGTCGCCGCCATCAGCCTCCTCGTCGGCGGGATCGGCATCACCAACATCATGATGGTGACCGTCACTGAGCGGACCAGGGAGATCGGCATTCGCAAGGCGCTCGGCGCACCGAAGAGGACCGTGCTCAACCAGTTCCTCGTCGAAGCCACCGTCCTGAGTGTCATCGGCGGTCTCCTCGGCGTCGCCGGAGCCGTGATCGGCAGTCAATTCACGATCATGGGAACGAAGCCCGTGATCGTGCCGAGTTCCGTCCTGCTCGCCCTCGGGGTCTCGGTCGGCATCGGGCTCTTCTTCGGCAGCTACCCAGCGAGCAGGGCCGCCAGTCTCCGCCCCATCGAAGCTCTTCGGTACGAGTAGGAGTGACATGACATGACCGAGCCGCACGGTGGGGACGACAACCCGACCCAGCACATCGATCTCGTCGACGAAGCCTTTGACGACGACCTCCAAGAGCAACTCGAAGCTCTGGCACCCCGGAAGCTCGCGACGAGGACCACCCTCATCCTGGCCAGCGTCGTCCTCGTCGTCGCTGGTTTCCTCGGCGGCATCTACACCCAGAAAGAATTCGGATCCTCGTCCGATGGGAACTCCAGCGGGAGTGCCCGGTCAGGAATGAACATGGCCGGAGGGGCCATGCCCAGCGGGATGGGCCGGCAGGGCATGGCCAGTGGCGCGGCCGGCGGGCGGGCCGACAACACCAGCTCGACGACGACCGGCAAGGTCAAGATGGTCGACGGGACGACGATTTACATCGAGACGACCGACGGCAAGGTCATCACCGTGAAGACGACGACGAGCACCAGCGTCGAGACCGCGACCGCGTCGTCACTGACTGAGCTCAGCGTCGGCTCCCAGGTCACCGTCGAGGGAACGACCAGCGACAGCACCATCAGTGCCACCAA
>JAFGOK010000141.1 GCA_016926535.1 Micromonosporaceae bacterium
CAGAGCATCCCGCTCCGCGAGCGCGACCAGCAACTCTGCGACAGACGGGGACGACGGGTCGATGACCATGCCCCACCCAACGACCCAACCAACCGCAAGGTTACAAATAGTCTTCCCCGGGTGAACAGCTACGTTCCTCGGTGTGCTGGGCCAGTTGAAGGAACAGTTGTGGATGCCCCACCAGGTTGGCCAAGAATTCCACAGGAATCGCGAGAGCAAGATCCCCGAGAGCCGGACGGCCCTGAAGCAAACCCAGAGCAACCTGGACGATCTCTGCAGCAAGCTTCGCCAACTGCGCATCCCACCTCACGATCCGGTACTGGAAGTAGAACGCGCCGAGGCCGTACGTATCGAAGCTCAGTTATCGCTCGATACTCTTTCAGAAATGCTGCGGAATGCCCGGGACAAGACCCCCATCATGCCGGCTGATGACGTGCTCTGTGACTCGATACTGACGCAACTCAACGAACTCTATGACGGCAGAGTGGGCCTCCCGTTCACCGCGAATGAGCAGGCCAGGTCTCTGATTGAAGCCAAAGGCAGGTACGAACAAAAAATCCCTCCAGGATTCGAAGACATAAAATCAGCGACGTACCCGTCGAGACTATCGACGAGGTCCGGCTACTGTCGGGCGCCGCACCGCTGGAGGCGCTGCTCCGCGCTCAGCGCATGGTTCTACCCCGATTGGATGTGCGGACGATCGCCCTGTCACGGCTGCACGACGGTTTCGCGCACCACCTGCCCGTGAGAGTCCAAAACCTCAATGACGCCATTGCCGCGCTCGGCGGGGAGTTCCAGACGACCTATGTGGCGACGCCGCTGTTCTTCAGCCTCGTCAACGAGACCTACGGTCCTATCCGGGTGAGCAACGACCCGACGAGGAGGCTCAGAGACCGGGCCGTCGGTGATATCCACGGCTACGACTCGAAGGACGCTTTCGTAACGTGCGCGCACCGGGCCTGGCTGGCACAGGCGCTGTACCGGATCTCGGAACAGTACGACGACGAAGACCAACTCCTGGTCGGGCTGTTCGGTGAAGGGCATCCGGCCTCCGCCGCACCGCTGCTGCGGGAGGCGAGGTCCGCTATGGAGGAGGATCGAGCATTCCGGGACCGGGGCGAGGACTGACCCTGCCCTCGACCCAGTACTGGTTCATCCGCTCGGCAGCCTGGTCCTTGGTCATGGCAGCGACCTCAGCTTCGGCGACCCCGACTCGATGGATGAGCAGCTATACCAGGTCCGCCGGTCAGCCATACCCGCAGCTGAGCGTCGTCGGACAGGCAGATCAACTGCACCAGCGCCCAGTTGTCACGATGGTTGGGCGCCTCACGCAGCCGGTCCTGCCAGTCTTCGGCATACTCTCGCAGGACCTCGACCATGCTGGTGATCGCATCGTCGAAGGTGGGGCCGTCGGCCGCGACCGGTACGCCGGGCACGAATACCGAGAAGCCGCCAGCCTCGGCAACGACCTGGGCGCGCCATCGCAGGGAACCGGCCAGGGTTACACGCAGGCGTTCGACGTCAACGACGGCCACGCGAGCGGTATCGCGCCGCACGATCGCCGGGCGTCCCTCGTGCGCGGCGTCCAGAAGCTCGGCGAAGTGGGTGCGACCGGCGTTGTACCTGCCGAGAGTGCCATCCGCGCAGGTCATGACCCCGAATACCGTCGCCTGCCTACCCAAGATCCGATCCGTCTGGTCAGGTTCCGCGACGTGGCCCCGAGCATGGTCATCAGTACATTTGTGTGTACGGAGGAGGTGTGTTGTGGCTGCCACAGCTCGGATGGATCTCAGGGTCAAACCAGAGACGAAGGCCACGATCGAGCGTGCCGCCGCGTTGCTGGGCGAACGGGTCAGTGAGTTCGTTCGGACGACGGTCGAGCAGCGCGCGGCACAGGTGGTCGCCGAGCACGAAGCACGCACCCGGGTGCCATCTGAGTTCTTCGACGCACCCCACGACACCGCAGCCGCCATTACCGCCGCTCCGGCCCTGACCTGCACCTTCCTGTCGCCCGGAAGCCGTAACAACAGGATTCTTGATCGCACTGTCTGCAGCACCAGCCGGCATACGCGTTCGTTGGCAAGGGTTGTTCGGCTGTCCCGAACGGATAACATGATCTTGTCGCAAATCGAAAAACATTCGATCGCATACCGTAAGCCAAACGCTCGCGAAGCGAAATCTCGGTGCTATGATTTCGGCGTGCCACGCCTCGCGTTCGTCCCCAGACATGCCACCGCCGCTGTCGCGGAGTCGCTCGCCGACACACGCGTGGTGCTCATCAACGGCGCACGCCAGGTCGGCAAGAGCACTTTGGTGCGGGCGGTTGCCGGCGAAGGAGCGGCCGAATGGCGTGACCTCGATCTTCCCCAAGATCGACAATCCGCCATCGCGGACCCGGTGGGGTTCGTCTCGTTCGACGGTCTCATGGTCATTGACGAGATACAGCGGGCACCTGAACTACTGCTGGCCATCAAGGCAACGGTTGACGCGGATCCACGGCCTGGCCGCTTCCTGCTGACCGGATCATCGCGCCTGCTCGGACTGCGAGATCTTCCCGACACGCTGCCGGGTCGCATGGAGACCATCGAGCTGTGGCCATTCTCCCAAGGCGAAGTCGACAGCGAGCCGGACGGGTTCATCGATGAGGTGTTCCGACTGGGGCCGGCCATCCGCCACGAATCGAGCATCACCCGCGCCGAATATGCCGACCGCATCGTGCGTGGCGGGTTACCCGAAGCCGTTGCGCGCACCGATCCACGCCGCCGCGGTCGGTTCTTCGACTCATATGTGCAGAACCTCATCGATCGCGAGGTCAGGCAATTGGTCGAGATCGAGCGGGCTCCTCAACTGACCACGCTCATCCGTCTGCTGGCAGCACGATCGGGGTCGCTGGTCGCGCCCGGCAGTCTCGAATCGGAACTGCAGATTTCGCGTCCCACCATCGCACGCTACCTACACCTGCTCGAAGAGGTATTTTTGATCAAACGCGTGCCCGGTTGGTCACGCAACCTCGGAGCCCGAGTCACCAGCGCAGCCAAACTCACCTTCGTCGACTCAGGGATAGCCTCACGCCTGCTCGCGATGGACGCTCACACCCTGCGCCGCCCAGGCGCTCCGTTCGGGCCATTGTTGGAGAGTTTCGTCCTCTCCGAGCTTGCCCGTCAGCTCACCTGGTCGCAAGAACTCGTCGACCTCTACCACTACCGGGACCACAACAAGGTTGAGGTCGACGCCGTCCTGGAGAGCCGTCAACGCCAAGTCGTCGGTATTGAGGTGAAGGCCGCATCTACCGTCAGATCCGAAGACTTCAACGGACTGCGACGACTCGCCGAGAGGCTCGGCGATGAATTCCTCGTCGGCATCGTCCTCTACACCGGCAATACGACGCTGCCATTCGGCCCGAACCTGCGGGCGATGCCGGTGAGCGCCTTGTGGCAGCTTCCGAGCAACGGGCAACTGACTTCCGCGTAGTGCACAGGCGACTGTGGCCGGCTCCTCGCGACCCCCTGAAGATCAACAGCCGCGTTCTCCACGGGGTCCTGAAGGCCGGAGCCCTGCGGACGAGAACGGTAGCACCGCCCGTGTCACAAACCGTGTCACACGGTGATCGATTGAGCGGGCTAGTAGGGCGTTTGCGCTGGTGGGGCGGGCGGGGGTCGAACCCGCGACCGGAGGATTATGAGTCCCCTGCTCTAACCTGCTGAGCTACCGCCCCAAGCATCGCGAGTCTACCGAGTCACGGCATCCGGCATTCGCTCGGACAGGCCAGCGTCAGGCCTGCCCGAGGGAGGCCCGCTCTCAGGAGGCCCGGCCGAAGGAGACCCGCCCGAAGAGAACCCGCAGGGTGCCCAGCCACCCGAACATCGCGACGAGCCATGCCATCCGCTTTGGATACGACACCTGGATGGGCCGCCGCTTGAGGCACCGCAGCACCACCCCTGCGGCCTGGTCTGCCGAGATCATCATGGGCTTGATCGGAGATTTTGCCATCTTTGTGTCAACAAACCCAAACCTGATGTTCGTGACATACACCCCAGCCGGCCGCAATGCAAACGCAAGGCTTCGCAGGTACGACGACAACCCCGCCTTCGAAGCTGAGTAGCTCGGCGACGCCCCGGAGACCAGTCGATCGGCCATACTGGACAGGCCGACGAAGTGCCCAACCCCTTGAGCGACCATACTCGCCCCAACCACCTGGACCGTCGAAACAGCACCAGCCAGATTGACAGCGAACACCCGTCCCTCAGCGGTCAGATCCTCGGGATCGAAGCCCTCGCCGATCCCGGCACAGTACACACAGAGATCGACAACGCCAAGGTCGGCGCAGATGCCGGTCAGACGATCGACGTAGCCGTCGCTGGCCACGTCGCACTGAACATGCTGATACCCGGCATGCTCGATCCGGCCAGGGCTGCGGGAAACCCCGACGACCCGCCACCCGTCAGCAAGCAGCCGTCGGGTCAGCGCCAAGCCGATGCCGTCGCTGGTCCCGACAATCACTGCCCGACGCCCATGCCCCCAGCAGTACCCGAGCTCACCAGCGCCTGTCTGACTCAACAGTCACCTGACTTCACAGTCAGCTGATCGGACGCTGACCACCCGTTCCGAATATCTTCAAATACGAGACAGACCGGCACGTCATTCGCCGTGCCGGCCCACACCGCAGTGAGCCCTACAGGGGCTGGACCTGCTCCGCCTGCGGCCCCTTGGCCCCCTGCGTGACCTCGAACGAAACCCGCTGGTTCTCGTCGAGCGTACGGTAGCCGCTGGTCATGATCGCCGAGTGGTGAACGAAGACGTCCTTGCCCCCGCCGTCAGGGGTGATGAACCCGAAGCCCTTTTCGGCGTTGAACCACTTGACGGTTCCCTGAGCCATTCACTTACTCCCTTAGAAGTACTGCTGATCCGACCGGACGGTCGGGGCGGGTTGCCGCGAGTGAAACCCGGTCTGCCCGCGTATTCCCCGGGAAAGACGAAGAACCCGCCGTCGCCCCCCACAGACGCCCATGAAGAATCATGCGAGAGAACTCCGACTGCAACCAGACGCCGACAATACCCCTGTGCCTGATATGCGGCAAGCGGCTGGGGCATCGCTGATGACAGGGTCACACGTACGCGTCCTTCCAGCAGGCCAGATGGCCACCAGATCCGGAAACCCAGCACCGCTCGCCCCCTCGGATGACGTATCCTCTGTGATTCTGAATGTTTTTGCCGCCAACAAAACAGCGACGATAGTGCATTCGTCAGCTCATCAGCTCATCAGCTCATCAGCTCATCAGTTTTCACGTGTTCGCTGCTCCGATACTGTCCGCCGACGACTGCCTGGTCTCGGCCGCGTCCATCAGACGCAGGCCAGCCGC
>JAFGOK010000688.1 GCA_016926535.1 Micromonosporaceae bacterium
CCTCGCCCACCGGCTGGCCGATGCGGCGGATGCCATCTCGCTCGCCCGCTTCCGAGCCATTGACCTGCACGTGTCCACGAAACCAGATCTCACCCCAGTCTCCGACGCCGACACCACGGTCGAGCTGGCGCTCCGCGAGTTGCTCTCCGCCTCGCGACCGGACGATGCGGTACTCGGGGAGGAGTTCGGCGCCGGTGATCCGCAGGCAGCGTCCGGCGAGCGACGCTGGGTCATCGACCCCATCGACGGCACCAAGAACTTCGTTCGCGGCGTTCCGATCTGGGCAACCCTCATCGCCTTGCTCGACGGCCCTTCGGCCGCTGTCGGCATGGTGTCCGCCCCGGCCCTCGGCCGGCGCTGGTGGGCCGCTCAAGGCGCCGGAGCACACACTGGGCCGGATCTGGCTTCGGCGACCCCGATGCGGGTCTCCTCGATCACCGATCTCGCCGATGCCTCGTTCTGCTACGCGTCGCTCGGCGCATGGGAGGAGCGGGGTCTGACGGGCGAGATGCTCGACCTGATGCGGGTGACCTGGCGGCAGCGAGCGTACGGGGACTTCTTCGGCTACATGCTGGTCGCGGAGGGAGCCGCCGAGATCTGCGTCGAGCCGGAACTCTCCCTGTGGGATCTCGCGGCTCTCGTTCCGATCGTCACCGAAGCCGGAGGTGTCTTCACCAGCCTGGATGGGCGCCCAGGTCCGGAAGGAGGCAGTGCCGTCGCGACGAACGGGTTCCTCCATTCAGAGGTCTTGAACCGTCTGGGGACCGACACCAACCGGCCGCGGGTCATTGAGCGATAGGTGTCATGGGTATCCTCGGCCAGTGTCCTCGTGGGGTTGGTGTTTCCTCAGCGCGATGATCATCGCGTACGGGCTGGCCAACCTGTTGCAGTCAGTCGCGGCCGCCCGGATCGACCTGCACCGGGGGTTCCATCCCCGGCTGCTGCTGCGACTGGGTCGCCACAAGGCGTATCTCGCCGGGGTCTTCTGCCAGTTCCTCGGGTTCATGCTGGCCGTCTTCGCCCGGGGGGATCTGCCGCTGTTCCTGGTCCAGTCGGCCATCGCCGCCGGGCTCGGCGTTACGGCGGTCCTCGGGGTCTTCGTGCTCGGCTGGCGGCTGCCGCGCGCGGAGATCGTGCTCCTGGTCGTCCTCTGCGTCGGCATCGCAATCCTGGTGCTGTCCGCCCGCCCGGGGGGAGCCAAGCCCATCGGACCCGGCGGCGTCTTCGCCCTGGGCGCGGCGCTGGTCGTCATCCCTGCCGCGGGGTTCATGGCCGCCCGCCTCCATGGCGCGCGCGGGTCTGTCGTGCTGGGTTCCCTGGCCGGGTTGTCCTTCGGTGCCGCCGCCGTGGCCGCCCGGCCGCTGGCCGGGTCGTTCTCCGCCGAGCGATTCCTCACCGACCCGCTGTTATACCTGCTCATCGCTCACTCGGTCGTCGGGCAACTGCTCCTGGCGATGGCGATGCAGCGTGGATCCATCACCGCCTCGGTCGCCAGCATGGACGCCTCCGCTGCCGTCCCGGCCGCCATCATCGGGGTGTGGCTCCTCGGCGACGGCATCGTGCCCGGCCGGGAGTGGCTGGCGGTCGTCGGCTTCCTCGGAACGCTCTGCGCCGTCATCGGCCTGGTCTACTACGCGGAGCCCCAGTGCCACCCTCAACCGGGATCCGACTATGGGCAGATGGTCACGCCGGTGGAGGCGATAGGCTCAGAGTTGGTCAAAGCCTGGTCAGACGGCGCCGGAGGTGCGGGTTGATCGACGTCCCAGTCCATAGCCACGACTTGGGCGGTCCTGCGTGACCGCCCGCTTGCCTGTCCTGATCCAGGGAGGCATGGGAGTCGGTATTTCGAGTTGGCGCCTGGCCCGGGCCGTTGCCCAGGCGGGCCAGCTTGGCGTGGTGTCAGGCGTCGCACTCGACGTCCTGCTCGCCCGCCGGCTGCAACGCGGTGATCCGGAGGGGCACGCCAGGCGTGCCCTGGAGCGTTTTCCGGTCCCGGCAGTGGCAGAGCGGGCGCTCAAACGGTTCTATGTTCCCGGCGGGATCGAACCCGGGCAGCCGTTCCGGCCGCTCTGGCGACTCGGTCTCGACCCGGTGCCCGCCGCGGCAGAACTCGCCGTCCTCGGCAACTTCGTCGAGGTCTTCCTCGCCAAGGAGGGGCATGACGGTATCGTCGGCATCAATCTTCTTGAGAAGATCCAGCTGGCGACGCCAGCAGCGGCGTATGGGGCGATACTTGCCGGTGTCGACTATGTCATCATGGGTGCCGGTATTCCCACCGAGATCCCCGCCATGCTCAACCTGCTCGCCGATGGCAAGCCCGCGCGAATCACCGCCACCGTGGACGGGGCGTCCAGCACCAGCCGTCACACCATCGGGCTCGACCCGGCCGCGGTCCTCGGCACCGCTCCCCCACGGACCAGCCGGCCGTCCTTCCTCGCGATCATTTCAACCCACGTCCTCGCCGCCTATCTCGCCCGGGACCCGGTGACCAAGCCGGACGGCTTCGTCATCGAGACCCCGGTCGCCGGGGGGCACAGCGCGCCGCCCCGGGGCACCCTCACCCTCGACAGCACCGGTGATCCCGTCTACGGCCCGCGAGACCGGATCGACGTGGCCAAGACAGCCGCTGTCGGCCTGCCGTTCTGGCTGGCCGGCGGATACGCGACGCCGGACCGGGTCGCTGAGGCCCTCGAAAGCGGAGCCAGCGGGGTGCAGGTCGGCTCGGTGTTCGCACTGTGCCGGGAGTCCGGCTTCGACCCCCGACTGCGGCAGGAGCTGCTCAAGGGTGCCATCGACGGCTCGTTGACCGTGCGCAACGATCCCCGGGCCTCGCCGACCAGCTTCCCGTTCAAGCTGGCACAGCTGGAAACGACCGGCGCCGACCAGACGGTGTACGAAGCACGGACGCGGCTCTGCGATCTCGGTTTCCTCCGCACGCCGTACACAAAGGCGGACGGTTCGATCGGCTATCGCTGTCCGTCCGAGCCGGTCGATCAGTATGTCCGTAAGGGCGGGGCGATCGAGGATACGGTCGGTCGCCGTTGCCTGTGCAACGGCCTTGTCGCCTCGACGGGGCTCGGCCAGCACCGCTCAGACGGCTACGCTGAACCCCCACTGGTGACTCTCGGCCAGGATCTCCGTTTTCTCCCCGAACTCCTGGCTGCCGTCGGGGATGACTACGGCGCCGCCGATGTCATTGGGTACCTTCTTCGCAGAACCACCAAGCAGAACGGGTCGATCTCCTAGAATCGACCAGACAACTTCATCCTGTGCGTCGTTGACCAGGTCTCCTCGGACCTGGCGTGATCATCTTTTGACTCCTTGTCGTGGAGGCTTGCGAGCGTGACTGCGCAACCGCCGGACCGGTGTCCATGCTGCGGATATCGGACGGGGTGCACTACCTGCCCTGTGTGTTTCTGGACCGACGACGGACGCGGTGAGCACGATGCCGCCAGACTGATCAACGGCCCAAACAGTGATCTCACCCTGGTCGATGCCCGACTCAACTTCGCCATCTACGGCGCGAGCCACCCGCGCTACCGCAGCCTCGTCCGGGCACCTCGATCAGACGAGCGGCAGGAGCCTGGTCGCCCCGGCCGTCATAGATGAGCCTCGACCGCCGGCAGCAGGTCACGGAAGGTCCTGCCGTTGGCGATCGCCCCGATCGCGGACATCGCCCAGCCACCGGGCTCCCTCGTGACCTTCGCCATGATCTGCGCGGTATGTGGTCCCGATCCCGCCAGGTGGAAGCCGGCCAGCTCGGCGCCGGTCAACTCGTCGATCAGGCGGCAATGTGCCCGCTCGATCTGGGAGAACGTCTGGCCGGTGAAACTGTTGACGACGAAGACCAGCGTGGTGATACTCGGCCCCAGAGCCTGGAGATCCACAATGATCGACTCATCGTCGCTCACAGCGGCCCCTGTCGCCGCCCCGCCGGTCAGGTTGTCGCCGGTATGGACGACCGCCCCGTCCTTGCTCTTCAGTTGCCGGAACCAGACCTGATCGACCAGATGGCCGCTCGCGTCGAACAGCAAGCATGAAGCATCGAGGTCGATCGACTGGGAGGTAACCCGGCCGAAAAGCCCCCGCTTCTTGACAGCCGCCCACCCCAGGCCCATCCGGACCCTGGCCAGCGCTCCTCCACCGGGCTTCGCCAGCGATACCTTCTGCCCCTTGGACAGGTTCACCGTCATCACGCGTCTCCTCTTGGCACTGCCGGCACCCGGCGAAACGGACGCCGACCGTTCGGTCGAGCGGCATCACCTCACTCAGAATGCACGACGCGTCCGCCCTGGGCCGGGACAACGGCCAACACCAGCGAAGCGGGACCTGCGACGTGTTGACTTTCACTCATCGTCACGACACCCTCTCGTAGGGTAACAATTACTGCTTCAAGGAGAACGCCATGCGAGGCCACCACATGTCTGCCGTCGGGCATCCGGTACTCCCCCCTGGGACAACAGCCATCCGAGTCGTGACCAGCGGTCTGTGGGCAACCCTGACGATTACCCTGTTCGTCATCGGTGTCGGCCTGTCACCCGCGAGCCTGCC
>JAFGOK010000689.1 GCA_016926535.1 Micromonosporaceae bacterium
CGTCAAGACCTGGGCGGCTCGGCCAGTCGATATTGCTGACGGTCGTAATCCACATGGCCCGGAACTGCCGTTTTGGCTGGGCCGGATCGGTCTTGCACCCCTCCACCTCGGCAGAGCCGTAGGCCGGGGGCCACGCGGCCTGACTGCCCGAGTCGCCGACAGCGGCGAGGACCCCGGCGAGGCTGCCGACCGCCAGGGCCATGGCGAGCCCAACGAGCAGCGACGTTGTCAGCACTGGCCGGTCCTCGACGAGCCTGCGAACGCTTCGTAGGATCACGCAATTCCCCTCGAATGGCTCCCGCCCCGAACCGAGAGTCTGGTCGCTCCCCACCTGGAACGCAAGCTGGACGACACCCCGTGACAGCACGAACTCGCTGGCCAACTACGATCTATCGGTCAGGTGCCCGTCACGGGCATGAGCGGACCGCGGCGACCGGCAGGGACCACTCGGCACCTCCAACCGGGAGTTTCTGCTCTGCCTCCCAGCGTGGGGCGGGCATAGCGTCGGGCGCGAGAGCCAGGAGGACGCAATGAAACAGACGAGTGCCGTATGGGCAACCGTCGACGGAAATGAGGCGGTCGCCAAGGTGGCGCACGCCCTGTCGGAAGTGATCGCCATCTATCCGATCACCCCAGCCTCACCCATGGGCGAATTTTCCGACGCATATAGCGCTGCCGGCAGGAAGAACTTGTGGGGCAGCGTCCCGGAAGTCGTGGAGATGCAGTCCGAGGCCGGCGCCGCCGGCATGCTGCACGGGGCGCTCCAGAAGGGCGCGCTGGCCACCACGTTCACGGCATCGCAGGGCCTGCTGCTGATGCTGCCGAACATGTACAAGATCGCCGGAGAGCTGACCCCGACGGTGATCCACGTCGCAGCCCGAACGCTCGCCACCCACGCCCTGTCGATCTTCGGCGATCACAGCGACGTGATGAGCGCCAGGATGACGGGCTGGACGATGCTCGCGGCGGACTCGGTCCAGCAGGCCCACGACTTCGCCCTGATCGCCCACGCCGCTGCCCTGCGGACCCGCCTGCCAGTGCTCCACTTCTTCGACGGCTTCCGCACCTCCCACGAGGTTGACAAGATCCAGCTGCTGAACGACGACGACCTGCGGGCCCTGATCCGCGATGAGGACGTCCTCGCCCACCGAATGCGCGGATTGTCCCCCGACCGGCCGGTGCTGCGCGGATCCGCCCAGAACCCCGACGTGTTCTTCCAGGCCAGAGAGGCTGCGAACACGTTCTACGAGGCGGTCCCGGCAGCTGTCCAGACGCTGATGGACGAGTTGGCGGCGCGGACGGGCCGGGCGTACCAGCTCGCCGAGTACACCGGTGCTCCGGACGCTGAGAAGGTCATCATCATCATGGGCTCCGGGGCAGGAGCCGCGCTGGAGACCGTCGAAGAGCTCGTCCACCGGGGCGAGAAGGTCGGTGTGATCAACCTGCACCTGTACCGCCCGTTCCCTGTGGAGCAGCTGGTCGCGGCCATTCCTGCGAGCGCGAAGCGCGTCATGGTCATGGATCGGACCAAGGAACCCGGTGGCCGGGACCCGCTCTACCTCGACGTCGTCTCCGCCCTGACGGAGCAGGGCCGCACCGGCCTTGAGGTGTTCGCCGCCCGCTACGGCCTTTCCAGCAAGGAATTCACTCCGAAGCTGGTCAAGGCCGTGTTCGACGAGCTGGCCAAGCCCGCCCCGCGGCGCCAGGTCACCGTCGGGATCCATGACGACGTCACCCACACCAGCGTCACGGCGGACGCGGAGTTCACGATCCCCACCCGCGCCGTGCAGGCGGTCTTCTTCGGGCTCGGCAGCGACGGAACGGTTGGCGCGAACAAGGCCAGCATCAAGATCATTGGCGAGCACACCGACCTGTACGCCCAGGGGTACTTCGTCTACGACTCCCGCAAGGCGGGGTCAACGACCATCTCGCACCTGCGGTTCGGTCCAGATCCGATCCGGTCGACCTACCTGATCGAGCAGGCGGACTTCGTCGCGGTCCACCAGTTCGGCCTGCTCCAGCGGATGAAGGTCATCGACATTGCCCGGCCAGGGGCGACGGTGCTGTTCAACAGCCCGTACCCGGCAGAGCAGATCTTCTCCCGCCTGCCCATCGAGGCCCAGCAGCAGATCATCGACAAGAAGCTGCACTGCTACGCGATCGACGCGCACCGCATCGCCCGCGAGGTCGGGCTGGGCGCCCGGATCAACACGGTCATGCAGCCCTGCTTCTTCAAGCTGGCCAACATCATCCCTGTCGACGAGGCGATCGAGGCGCTCAAGGGCAGCATCAAGAAGCTGTACAGCAAGCGTGGGCAGAGCGTCGTCGACATGAACTACCGGGCGGTCGACAGCGCCCTGGCCGCCCTGGTCGAGGTGCCGGTGCCCGACAGCGTCGCGGGTGAGTCCAGCAGCCTGGCCAGTGCCCTGGCCATGCCGGCGGGGACGCCGGACTTCATCGCCCAGTTCACCGCCCGGGTCATCGCGGGAGAGGGCGATCTGCTACCGGTCAGCGCCATGCCGATTGACGGCACCTTCCCGACCGGGACGGCCCGGTATGACGCTCGGGCCCTGGCCCAGGACCTCCCGATCTGGGATCCGAGCATCTGCACGGACTGTGGCAAGTGCGCGCTGGTCTGCCCGCACGCTGCCATCCGGATCAAGGTGTACGACCCGTCGGAGCTGGACAGCGCCCCTGAGGGCTTCCAGTCCAAGGAATACAAGGGCCGGGAGTACAAGGGCCAGCGGCTGACCGTCCAGGTCTCTCCGGATCAGTGCACCGGCTGTGGCGTCTGCGTCGAGATGTGCCCTGCGACCAGCAAGACCGATCCGAGCCACAAGTCGATCAACATGCTGCCCGCGATCGAGTACCGCGA
>JAFGOK010000142.1 GCA_016926535.1 Micromonosporaceae bacterium
CGTCGACCAGGCGTTCCGCTATCGGGCGCGCTGCGGCGGGCGTCGTGATGGCGAAGGCCAGGCCAGAGAGCCGGTCGGCATCGCTCTCGGCGCCGGGAAAGGTCATCGCGGGGTGGATGGCGAGTGGGACCGCACCGCATCTCCTGGCCGCACCAAGGGCGTCGAGGCCGAGCACCCCGCTGGTGTGCACAACGTACTGGCCGGGGGCGATGCCGCCGTTTTCGGCCAGATGGGTCGCAACGGGCTCGACCGCGTCATCGGAGACTGTCAGGAACAGGATCTGACTTCGCCCGGCGAGGGCGAGCGCGTCCTGCTGCGGGACCTGCGGGAGGCGCAGGCTGGCCCGTTTCCGGGACTCCGGCGACCGGGCCGAGATGCCGATCAGCCGGTACCCGGCCCGCACCATGGCCACGGCGAGGGCCGTTCCGACGCGTCCTGCCCCGACCACGCCGACGGGTCGGTCCTTGAGCTCCGACACGCGATCTCCTCCGCGACTCCAGGCACGCCCTAGTGGCTGGCGTCCTGCTTCGTTCGACCGGTCGGCGCAGTCTCGTCACGATCATCGATGCCGACAGTGGCATCGTTGTGGCGGGCTTCGTCGATCATGGTGTGCACCCTCTCTGTGGATGGCCATGATCGGGCGACGAACCCCATGATGACGCATCCGAAGAGCGACCACACCCCGACAACGGTGTGGAGCGCGAAGTAGTCGGCCAGCACGCTGCCTGCGAAGACCGCGAGTCCCTGGAAGACCATCATTCCGCTCTGCATGACGCCAAAGGCCCTGGCTCGGTATGCCCGGGGGAGAGCCTGGACGAACAGGGCGTTGGTCACGGGGATCAGCCCGGCGACACAGAAGCCGAGCGCACCATTCATCAGGGCGATGAGCGCGATCCCTGGGTCGAACAGTGCCGGAACGAGGACTAGGGGCGTCATGAAGGTGATCGGTCTGATCAGCTTGAGACGGGTCGAGGGGGCGAGCACGCTGGTGAAGACCAACCCGCCGAGGACGAAGCCGGCCGGGCTTGCCATCATGATGATGCCCTGGTACAGGCCGCGGCGGTGCCGGTTGCCTGTCAGATCGGCAGCCCATCCCGCGGCGAGTCCCTCCGGAAGGATCGAGAAGAAGACGCTCAGGAACATCAGGATGGCGATCGCGCGGAGCAGCGGGGATCGGAAGACCACGGCGAAACCGCTCGCCGTCTGCCGCAGCAGCCCAGTTTGCCGATCTGGTTGGGCGAGCGTTGGACGTGGGCGAATGCCCCACCTGATCAGGAGGGCGGAGATGCCAAAGGTCAGGGCATCGAAGATAACCGCGATCCTGGCGTCAAAGACGGCCAGATAGGACCCGACGATGTAGCCAGCGATGACAGCGGCCTGCCCGACGGTCTTGAGCATGGAGAGCCCGACGACGTACCGGTCGCCGCTGAGCAACTGGGGTACCAGCGCGGAGCGCGCCGCGTCGAACGGGGGCTTGAGTAGTGCGGTGAGGAAGAGCATGGCGATGATGCCGAGCACCGGCATACCGGGGATGGCGATCAGCGCCATGGTGCCCATCCGGACGACATCACACACGATCATGGCTCGCCGGTAGGGATACCGGTCGACGATCGTGGTCAGGACCGCACCTGGACCGAACCACGGCAGGAAACTGATGGCGAAAGCCGCTCCAGAGAGCCCCATGGAACCCGTCAGCTGGAGCACCATCGCCGTTACCGCCGCCCGCGCGGCGTTGTCCCCGAACCACGAGAGGGCGCTCGCAAGGAACAGCGAGCGGAACTCCCGACTGCCCATGACCTCGAAGAAGGTCGCTGGGCGGTCGGCGGCTGCGGGATTTGACACCGGCTGGCGTCCTCCAACTACGGCAGCGGCGAGGCTTCGGCGATCCGGGCTAACCTTCCGTGCCGAACGCTGCCCCGACCGGACGGAACCGTCAATACACCCGAACGTTCGGACGATATCCCATTAGCCGCCTGTAGCGCGAGGGCCGCCAATATGCCGGTGGGGTGAACGCGAGGGTAACCTGCTGCCTTGTCACTGTTTGGAGGCGCTGACCTGCTGGGTGTCCGGGTCGGTATGGAGATCGGCCTCGCTGATTGCCACCGTGATGCGCCGGCGCAGTTCACGTGCAAGGCGCTTCTGCGCTTCGGGTGTGGTCCGCGCTACCGTCCGGAGGATCGTCGCATCCGACGTGATCTCCTCGATGCCGAGGACTTCTGGCGGGGAGAGGAGCAGGTCCTGCCAGTCCGGATCGTCCGCGAGCGCTTCTGCCGTCTCTTGCAGGACGCGGGTCGCCTCGGCGAGGTGCTGGAATCCGACCTGGACATCGACTAGAGCCAATGACCATCCCTGGCTGCTATTACCGACTCGGATGATTTCGCCGTTGCGGATGTACCACAGCGATCCAAGATCGTCGCGCAGGGTGGTAATGCGGAGCCCAACCGCTTCGACCGTCCCTGTGACGACGCCGCCGAGTTGTCCGAGTTCCACGCCGTCCCCAACGCCGAACTGGTCTTCGAACAGGATGAACATGCCGGCAAGGAAATCCTTGACGAGGTTCTGCGCGCCGAACCCGACCGCGACCCCGACGATGCCGGCGCTGGCGAGGATCGGGCCAAGGTTCACTCCCAGCTCCCCGAGCAGCAGCATGAGGGTGATCACGAGCACCACCGCGGAGGCGATGTTCCGCAGCACGGATCCGAGCGCCTCTGCTCGCTGGCGTCTGCGCTCCGAGGGAAGGACCTCAGCGGCAGCCCGGAG
>JAFGOK010000143.1 GCA_016926535.1 Micromonosporaceae bacterium
CCTTTCATGCACATAATTTGGTGGTCATTGACAACAGTGCTACGGGCAGCGCACGACCTGCCCGGCATAGGTGAGCCCGCCCCCGAAGCCGAAGAGCAGGACCGGAGCACCTGCCGCGACCTCCCGCCGCTCGACGAGTTTGGACAGGGCGAGCGGGATGCTCGCAGCCGAGGTGTTCCCAGATTCGACGATGTCCTTCACGATGACGGCCTGCGGCATCTTCAGTCTGCGCGCGATGCCGTCAATGATGCGGGTGTTCGCCTGGTGCGAGACGAACGCCGCAATGTCGCCCGGGGCCACGCCGGCCTGCTTACAGGCCTGCAGGGCGTGGGTGGCGATCGAGGTGGTCGCCCACCGGAAGACCGCCTGGCCATCCTGCCACAGATAGGGCCGCCAACCCTCGATCTTGATGACCTCGCCCCGGTCGGGCGCGGAACCCCAGACCACCGGACCGATCCCGGGCGGCTCGTCCGGCCCGACGGCCGAGACCACTGCGGCTCCAGCACCATCGCCGAAGATGACACAGGTCGTGCGATCGGTCCAGTCGGTGAAATCGGAGAACTTCTCCGCCCCGATGACGATCGCGTTGGTGGCGGAGCCGGCCCGGATGGCGTGGTCCGCGGTCGCCAGGGAGTAGGAGAAACCGGAGCAGGCAGTGTTCAGGTCGTACGCGGCGGGGGAGGCGATGCCGAGCTTCGCCGCCACCCGGGTGGCGACATTGGGACATCGGTCGACCGAGGTGCAACTCGCCACGGCGACGAGATCGATGTCTGCCGGCTCAAGGCCGGAGGCGGCCAGGGCCTTCCCCGCGGCTGCGGCGGCCATGTCCGCGACCGTCTCGGAGTCGGCGATGCGTCGGGTGACGACGCCGACCCGGCTGCGGATCCACTCGTCGCTGGTGTCGACGGTCTGGGAGAGCTCCTCATTCGTGAGCACCCGGGCCGGTTGGTAGTGGCCCATCGCGATGATGCGGGTACCGGTGCCGTTCACGGTCGATCCTCTCTGCGGGGTCACAATCGGGCGATCGCGTCGCGCGCGGCTGCGAGGTCCTCTGGCGTGTTGACCGTGACGGTCGGGACGCCCTTGAGACCCCGCTTGGCCAAACCGACGAGGGTCCCCGCCGGAGGCAGCTCGATGATCCCCGTAACGCCGAGGTCTGCGAGGGTCTGCATGCACAGATCCCACCGGACCGGAGCGGTCACCTGCCGCACCAGCCGGCGCAGGGTCTCCTTGCCCTCCACGACCGGACGACCATCCAGGTTGGACAGGAGCGTTCGGGTCGGATCGCTGGTGGTCACGCTGGAAGCGATGACGTCGAGCACGTGCTCGGCTTTCGCCATGTACGGGGTATGGAAGGCGCCCGCGACGGAGAGCGGGATGACCTTTGCCTTGGCGGGGGGTTGCGCCCGGAACTTGGCCAGGTGGTCCAGCGCTCCGGCAACGACGATCTGCCCGGCGCCATTGCGGTTGGCCGGGTAGAGCCCGGCCGCCTCGATGGCCGCCATGACCTCGTCCGGATCGCCTCCGAGGACAGCGGTCATGCCAGTCGGCTCGGCCGCGCAGGCGGCTGCCATCTCCCGGCCGCGCGCCGCTGCCAGCGTCACCGCCGTTTCGGGGGTCAGCACGCCGGCCAGGGCTGCCGCGGCGAGCTCTCCAACGCTGTGGCCGGCGACCACGCCGACCTTGTCCATCGGGAGTTGGTCGGCCGCCAGCAGGGCGGCGGCGACGAGCAGTGGCTGGGTCTTCGCTGTGTCCTTGATCTCATCGGCGTCCGCGGTGGTACCGAGGCGGATGAGGTCGAGGCCAGCGAGCGATGACCACTCGCGAAGGCGAACCTCTGCGCCTGGCAACGCGAGCCATGGGGCGAGAAAACCGGGCTTCTGGGAACCCTGTCCAGGGGCGAGTACGGCGAGCACGTCGACAACCCTGCCGGAGGTCTGCCGGCAAGTCGCCCTCGACAGCCACCAAGCTGCACCAGAAATGTTGTCGAGTTCCTACAATTCCCGGGGTGCCACGACCCGGCGCATCCCGTCAGGCACCTCAGATCGGATCGAGCCGACCGAGGATCAGGGCGAGCCGGAGCGCGAACGCGTCTCTCGGGTCGAACGGGGTGAGACTGGTGACCTTGTCCACCCGCCGCAGCCGGTACCTGACCGTGTTCGGATGCACGAACAGCGCTCTGGCCGCTCCCTCCAGCACGCCGCCGGCAGCGAAGAACGCGTCGAGGGTTTCGACGAGTTCTCCTCCGGATCGCTGCAGCGTCCCGAAGACCTCCTGCCGCAGGACCCGGCGTGCTTCGGCGTCCCCGACGAGGACTCGTTCCGGGAGCAGATCCGCTGCGGCAACCGGGCGGGGTGCCGCTGGCCACGCCGGGACCGCCCGGAACCCGGCCAGTGCCGCTCTCGCGGACTCGACCGCACGGTCGAGACTCGGAACGGCCGGGCCGACGACCACCGGCCCCTCGCCGAAGTTACTGAGCAGTTTGCCAGCGGCAGCGAACGGATCCGGTGCCCCGCCGAGGACGATGACCAGCCGGTCCCCGTGCACCCCGCCGAGGATCTCGACGTCGATCCGCCTGGCGGCTCTGTGCGTGGTGTGCAGGACCGCCGCGGCATCCCCTCCTGGCGAACGCCCGACGGCGACCGCCACGGGCGGGGCATCGGCCCACCCGAGTGCCGCAGCCCTGCTGGCGAGGACGTCGGAGGAATCGCCGCGCAGGAGCGCGTCGACCAGCATGGCCTGAAGCCGGGCGTCCCAGGCGCCCCTGGTCTCCGCCGCTCTCGCGTACACCCTGGCCGCTGCGAAAGCGATCTCCCGGCTGTACCGGAGGACCGCCTCCCTGATCGCGACTTCCTC